>JAYTWN010000480.1:0-4891 GCA_043743435.1 Acidimicrobiia bacterium | reverse complement strand
AGCCCTCAAAGCCGCCCGGGAGGTAGAGGTGGACCAGGTGCGGGTGACCATCGATCCAAAATCCATACATTTCCCAAGTTTCCCGCTCATGCCAATCGGCCCCAGCGTAAATCTTGGTGATCGTGGGTACTCGTGGGTCGCTGTCGTCAAGATCTGCTTTGACGATAAGACCCCGGCAGCTCTCGACGCTGAAGTAGCGGGCGAAAACTTGGAAACGGGTGTCGCCCCCGGCTCGGCCCGTGCGAAACGCTGCCGCTACGGCTTCTTCAACAACTTCGACAACTTCGACAGCCTCAGACGAAACGGTCTCGTCGGCGGACGCTGGATCATCAACACTGCGGGGGGATTCGGGGGTGTCCCCCGAAGGGGCTTCTTCCTCGACGGAACCCCAAACATTCTCGTACCTGGTGGTTTGCGCTGGATTGTCGAGCCAGTCGAGGCCGTTCAGGAAGCAAAAGTAGGTGAGGGCAAGCTTGTTTTTGGCAAAGCTAGCGACTTCAACCCAGTCGGAGACGGGAACCCGAATGGTCACATCAAGCCGGTTTACCTCAGCCCCCAAGATCCGATCGCCAAAGGCGGAACGGAGCTGATCGAGCATTTGTTGACAGGTCGCGTCTGTAGACACGGCAGCTTCTTCGACGGGCACGCGTTACAGACTAGTAAACGCCGCTAGCAACGGAACAAACCCATCGTCTATTCCGAAGATTTTTTTGCCCGTTTATCGCTCCCAGCGATCTCTCCCACCGCTCCCGCCCATCCGAAACACCGATCTCGACAGCCCGGCTTTCAAGGTTCAGCGTCGCTCGCCCTTGGCTATGGAGAACAAAATCGGTATCGAGCGCTGGTCGCAGGTGGAGCAACTCGGCCTCGAACGCGCCAGGTCCCTTGAACCCTGTACTGAGCTGTCGGGCCCCATCTCCGCTCCGCTTCGAGTCCCCCCAGTAGGTTCTTTCCCAACCGGCAAGCCGGATTGTGAACCCACGATGTCGACGGCAAGCAAGGAATTCCAAGGAGTTTACGGGACGAGGCGGGAACCAAAAAACTCCACCTCGTCCCCAGCGATTGGCAACATATCAGGAACGCCGTCTCATCTCCGTTTTCGAGGGATGAGCATGAAGCCGCCGTTGATGGTGGAGATTTTTCGGGTTCGTCGGTAGACACCGTCGCCGTTGCGGGATCCTGAAGCGTTGGTGTTGCCTTCGATGGTGGTGATGGTGCGCCGCTCCCAATTGACCGACTCCACCAATCCGGTATGCCCTTTGCCGTTGCGACCGATAATCAGAAAGACAGAGCCGGCTCGGGGCGTTTTCGTCAGCAGATTGTTCTTGCGAGCGAAGTTACGTGCACTTAGCACTCCAGAAAACCCAAGAAAAGAATTGATGCGGGGCAGCGATACTCCGGCGTGCGCTCCAACCCACGACACGAACATTGCACACCAGGCCTGACCATTCATGCCATACCAACGTCCGTATTTGGTGCGATTGGTTCGTTGCTCCCTCACGCCAATCTGCGAAGCCGCCAACCGCAACAGCGCTCGAACCTGAAGCGCACTTATTATTCGTGCATTCCCGATCGTCCGTAGATTCGGCACAACACGAGGTTTCACTGGGGTCTTGGTCCCAGTCGTCGCCGCAGGTTTGCCCACCACTCTCGCCGCCCGGGTCACCGTCTTCTTTCTACCGACAACAGCTGCGCGTGACGTTCGCTTTGCCACAACCCGTCCCGACGAATGCGAGGCGAAGTTCTTGCCCTTATTCGCAATTGGCCTGGTCCGAATCGTTTGCGCAATCCCCACGAAGGCCGAACTGGCACGACCATCGGCGTGCGCGAAATCACGGCTTGCCGCTTCAGTTACCCCGCTGGACTTGCTCAACCGAGAAGCAAACAGACCGAAGGCACTTGCATGATCAGCGGTTTGACGATTGGTCAGGAGCCGCTCCGTTTGTCGATGCGTCACGTGCCCAAGTTCGCCAAGGGAGTACGCCAGAAGCGCTAGGGCATCAGGGTCAGCCGACGAGGTCGAACTATGCGCAGTGACGTCGAGCATGGATGAGGTTTCACCAGTGGTCAGCTTGCGAGCCCACGTGACCCGCACGTCCACCTTAGAAAACCAACAGGCAATGGGGGAGGTCCCAACCGTGCACAGCGCGCATCCGCCACACGCTTTTCTCCGAAAGGGATGCCGTTACAGGACTCTTCAATGCTGGCGGGCCCCATCTCCGCTGCGCTTCGAGTCCCACCAGAACGTCCTTACCGACCGGCTAGCCGATCGGGGACTCGGTGCCGCTAAACGAGTACAGGACGGATAGCGAAAGTTCTAGCCAGCCGCTTTGGTGCTTGGGTTCGGTCCCGGTAGTGGCCGTTCTGCTACACCGTCTCGCCCCGAAAGCAAAACACCCGGAGCAGGTGAGCACCGGGCGTTTCAATTCAATTCGATTCTGGCTCTTCAGCGGTTCGGAGCCGCAAAAACTGTGTGCCGCAGGAGTCACCGGACAGCCGTTAGTTGTCCAGCGAGGTTTCCTTGGACAAGGCGAAAAACGCCTGATCGATGCCTCATACTTAACTGCAGTTGATCAAACTTCAGGCTTGAGACGTGCGGTGTCCACCTTCACGCCAGGCCCCATGGTCGAAGAGACCGTGATTCCGCGGACGTACTTGCCCTTGGCCGAGGCAGGCTTGGCACGCTGCAACTCATCCAGGATCGCGGTGAAGTTCTTGGCGATGTCCTCAGGCGCAAACGAGGCCTTACCAATGGCTACGTGGATGTTGCCGAACTTGTCGGTGCGGTACTCAACGCGGCCACCCTTGAACTCGGTAACAGCACGACCCACATCGGTGGTTACGGTTCCGGTCTTGGGGTTTGGCATCAAACCACGGGGGCCGAGCTGACGACCCAAACGGCCAACCATACCCATGAGATCAGGAGTTGCGATCGCCAGGTCGAAGTCCATGAACCCGCCCTGAACCTTCTCTACGAGATCATCCGCGCCAACAACATCGGCTCCGGCATCTCTAGCGGCCTGGGCAGCATCGCCGGAAGCGAACACGGCTACCCGGATGGTCTTACCGGTACCGGCGGGAAGGGCCACGGTGCCACGAACGATTTGATCAGCCTTACGGGGATCAACACCGAGCTTGACGGCTACTTCAACGGATTCGTCAAACTTGGCCGAGGCCAGTGACTTCACCAGGGTTACGGCTTCGAGTGGGGTGAACAGTTGTTCCCGGTCGAAACGCTTGAGTGCATTTGCATACTTCTTTGAATTCGCCATTTTGGCTCCCTCATCCTTTCGTTTGCCAACAAGCGAGGTCGTCTTATTGGGCAGGGTTTCTCTAAAACCGGGCGGACCCGGGTAACGCCAACTCGTGAGGAGTTAGTACCGCAACAGCGTGTTGCGCAGAAGCCAGTCGAGGTCAAAAGGAAGCCGCTTAGTCTGAGACTAGCGACTCACTGGCGGCTTCTGCTTCGGGAGCAGTTAGTCAACGATCTTGATGCCCATGGAACGAGCCGTGCCCATGATTTGGAGCTTGGCGCCTTCCATGTCGATGGCGTTGAGGTCTGGCATCTTGGTTTCAGCGATGGTCTCAACTTGAGCCATGGTGATTTGACCAACGATTTCCTTACCAACTTTGGAAGCTCCCTTCGGTACACCAGCAGCCTTACGGATCAGCACGGGTGCAGGCGGGGTCTTCAGTTTAAAGGTGAAGGTGCGGTCGTTGAAAACGGTGATCTCAACAGGAATGATCGTGCCGACCTGGGATTCAGTGGCGGCGTTGTAGGCCTTCACGAACTCCATGATGTTGAGGCCGTGCGGACCAAGTGCGGTACCAACTGGCGGGGCCGGTGTGGCCTTGCCTGCTGGAATTTGAATCTTCACGATGGCGGTGACTTGCTTCTTTGCCACGACGGTCTTCTCTCAGGTGTTCTCCCGGGTCCATCCGGGAACATTTACAAAATGGACAGGCGCACTCCAACACAGAGTGACCCAAAAATACGAACGGGCAAGACCCCGAGCCGAAGGCTAGGGATCAATCAAGCACAGCACAATGCTTTTCGTACGGCGAAGCCGGACGCAAGAACATCGCACTCGCGAGACGTGCCTATTGACGCGACGCCTAAGCCTACAGCTTCGCAACCTGCGCGAAATCAAGCTCGACGGGGGTCTCACGGCCGAAAATGTTTACGAGGACCTTGAGCTTGAGCTGAATGTCGTTGATTTCTGCAATGGTGCCAGTGAAATCCGCGAACGGACCCTCTTTGACGCGGACGCTTTCGCCAACCTCGTACTCCAAGCGGGGCTTGGCTTTGCGGGTGGTTGGAGCACCGGTTTCATCCACCTTGACCTGCAGGATGCCTTCGACTTCCTTGCGGCTGAGCGGGGTGGGCTTGGCGCCGTTCCCTACGAATCCGGTTACGCCTGGGGTGTTACGAACGACATACCAGCTGTCGTCGTCAAGGTCGAGGCGGCAGAGGAGGTAGCCCGGAAAAACCTTCTTTTGCACGACAACTTTTTTACCGTTTTTGAACTCGATCACTTCCTCAAGGGGGATAACCACCTCGAAGATTCGCTCTTCCATGTTCATGGACGCGATGCGGCTTTCGATGTTTTGCTTGACCTTGTTCTCATAACCCGCGTAGCTATGGATTACGTACCAAGCGCCAGCCTTGTCATAGGGGCTGATTGCCGGCTCTGGGGCAGCCTTTTCTACATCAACCTCTGAGGTTACAGGGGCTGCGGCTTCGTGCTCGGCGAGCAGGTCATCAATGGCCTGGTCGTTTACTGCTTCAAGATCTGACACGTCAATCCTCGTTCGGGTACTCAAAAAATGGGAGGGCTAGGGGAACGCCGTGCTGCGAAGAGCACAGAAGTTGAGCTCTAGCGATCGATCA
>JAYTWN010000479.1:0-8189 GCA_043743435.1 Acidimicrobiia bacterium | reverse complement strand
TTGAGCGAAGCGTTCGGAAAGGTGAATTGATCAATCTGGCCAAGAGCATCTACGCCAGTCGAGAACCCTTAGAGGGACTCGAAACGTTCGTCGCTGACTTGGGAACGCTCCTTCTTCGCTGCGGTCCCAATGCCGTAGCCAGTCATCGGTCAGCAGCATTGCTCCATGGATTTGATAACGCGACCATGGACCTCGTTGAGGTGACAACCGAAGCAACAAGAGGTTGTCGAATCCCCGGGGTTACGCGTTCGGCGACCATTCGTGCCGAAGACCGGGTAGTTCTCGGTGGGATCCCCTGTACTGCGATTCCGCGAACGCTCCTGGATCTTGCTCAAGTATTGAACCTTGATCAGTTAGAGATGGTTGTGGAATCGGCGCTTCGGGGCACTGATAGTTTCCGTCCGGACGTCTGGAACGAAGATCTGCTGGGTGAACTCCTTGCACGGATCGACCTTGGAGCGAGGAAAGGAATCAGTTCGTTGCGTGCCGTGTTGGCTCGTCGGCCAATAAACACCAGGCCGACTGGGAGTGCGATCGAAACCTTACTGGTCCAGGCGGTTCGAAATTCTGGCGGCACTGATTTGGATCGTCAGCTAACGGTAAGGATCATCGGTCCAAGAGGAAACGTTGTTCGTACGTTGTACACGGATTTTGGCGAACTCGACTGCGGATTGGTTGTTGAAGCCGACGGCGTTGATGCCCACACAGGGCCGAAATCGTTGGAACGAGATTTGGCAAGACAGAACGAACTCGTCGGGGTGTTTACCATTCTTCGGTTTCCGGGAACGCTCATCACAGCTAACCCTACGAAAGTTGCCAGAGACATTGCTCACGCTAGACGAACCCTTCCTCGGCATCGTTTGCAAAACCGTCCAGACATTCGGTTTACCCCATTTGGTGTTGACATCATTCGGTGAACAACCTTCCTGTCCATCTGTGCGGTCGCACGCACACTGTGTGCAGGCACGTCGTCTACGCGCACATTTCTTGGTCGCTCGCACAGTTGTTTGTAGTGCGGCCCAGCGTGTTGGGATTCGAGGCTCTGCATTAAACCGCCAGTCCGTCCCGGTCACGTTGGGTCGCTGACCGGCGGCGGGTCGGAAAACGATTAGGTGATCGGGGCGCGCAGCGAGTGCCGGTGGCTACCTGTGCGGCTGCATGCACATTTTGCTTGCATTTCGTCTGTTCGCACATTTGTTGGTTCTGGACGCACTTACTTGCGGACGGTTCGAGTTCCGCTTGTTGCCACCGCCGATCTGTCGGAACGGAGTTGGGTCATGTTTGGGCTGAAGACTGACCGTGCGGCTGCACGCACATTGTGCGCTGGTATTTCGTCTGTTCGCACTTTTCTTGGCTTTGTGCACACCACTGTGCAAGTAGACCCCTGATGAGGCAAAAACTAGCGGCGGCGGATTCCGGTGATGAGGCTGACGATGCGTTCGTCGGGGGCTAAGAGTCCTTGGCGCTGCAGCATGACCGCGCCGGCTAGAGAAGCGCTACCGGTTTCGTCGGCATCGGCGGGGTCCTCACCTGAGCAGGCCAACCCGTTGGCTCGTTCAAGAGCCGACTCGGTGGCGACGATGGGCCAACCCCCGGTAGCGACCATAGCTCGAACCAGTGTGACCCAGTCGTAGGTTTCGTCGTCAAGAATCCCCGTGGCGACGGAAACCGGCTCGTCCTCCCACGGCCACATGTAGGTGCTGCGATGGGTTAGGGCGTGAGTGAATGCCTCGTCGACGCCACCCTGAGCGGAGGGGTCGATGAGCGCAGCGGCGACGGCAGCGTCACCATCGTTGGCGAGATCGCTTTGCCCCAGCGAGCCAAGAGCCCGGGCTGTGAGTTTGCGCCACGCCCGTTCTAGGGGAGCGGCACCTTCGCTTTGCACCGGATGAAACTTTGGTAAAGCACTAAGCACGCCTAGGGAATGAGCGTCACGCAATCCGCGCATGGTGGCGGTGCCGAGTGCGCCGCCGCCTACTTGCACAAAGAGCCGATCCGGGACATCACCAATCATTCCACCCAGCATGGAAAGCTGATCGGCCAGCTCGTGACCCATCGTTGCTCCACCGTCGATCGTGAGGCCATTTTCTGGGCCCTGCACGCAGAACGGCAACCCGCCCCGGCCGACGGCTTCATGAAACCGATGAATACAAGGATCGCCTGCCGGGTCACTGGGTAAGCGCGGGCATTCGGTGAGCTTGGCATTGAGTGCACGGAGCTTTTCGATGACGACGGGGTTGGCCCCAACTGGTACGTGCACATGTATTGGGCGATGCGCAGCTTTGGCTAGGGTTGCGGCAGCCAGGGCGGCGTTCCCGCAAGAGGCGATGGCGAGTGGAGTGGTTTTGGCTACACGGCGAAGCTCGAGATGTAACAAGATGCCCATGAGGTGACGGGCTTTTTGTGAACCGGCAACGCTGTGGGTATCGCGTTTCGTCCAAACGTCCACGCCTAAAGCCTCGCTGGCTGCATGGGCGGGAACGAGAGGAGTTACCCGAAACCCCGTCCCGGTTACCTCAGCGATTGCTTTATCAAGACGTTCGACGAGGGCAACGTGATCAGCATCGGTCCCACCCAAGGCCCGGCCCAGCCAGTAGTTGTGCTGCAACGTACGGTAGCGGACGAAGGGATTGGTTGAGGCATCCGTTGGCCATTGCGCCACACCGGCGGCGATGGGATCCCAAGACAGCACATGATCAACGTTACGAGCCCGGTCAGCATTTGGGCAGCGGTACGGCGCCCTGTTCATCGGATCGGCAGGGTCAACCGTTGCCGCGCAGCCAGCGCAGCGAAGGATGAGTGAAATAGTTGCCATGTGCACGTACCTCTAGTTGGATGCGAACCAACGACCTTAACTGCTGGAGCCCATCAGCCCTAACTGCGGTACTCAGGCTGGGGGATGCAAGTCGTTAGCTCTTCTGGGACAGGCCACTAGGCCATGCCAGTGGCAGTGTTGAATTCGTTGATCCGCTCATCCCATAGCGGAACTAGGGCACGCACACCCTCCCACCACGACTGATTTCTGCGAGCCTCGAAGTCTTCAAACCCAATGTTTTGCTGCTCAACCCAGGTGTAGTAGCCGAGGTTGAAGATCCGGTTTCGATCGAATTCTCGAAGCTGCAAGAGGTTCTCGGAGTCGATGGAGAGCAGGTATCTTCCCGCAACTTCGGCAGCGGCGGCGGCGCCGAAACCCTGCGGGTAATCGCGGGCCAGGAACTTTTCGCGCTCGCTTGGGTACAGCTCGGAACCATCTGTGGCGACGGTAACAATCACATCATCTGCACCCATACGATGCTGCTTGGCCATCTTGATCGCAGCCAGCGTGTTACAAATCGCCGAGTATCCAAAATGGGTGAGCTGTTCGATGACTGAACCGGGGACGCCGAGACGATCCCGCAGGTAGGCGTGGCCCGCAGCGGTATTGAACAAAATGTCAAGATTGTCGGTGGCCTTATCGCTAATCGCTACGACGGCATCGGTATTCATTACGTTGTGAATCAGCGGAATGTGCTTGTCGCCAATGCCTTGAATGTTGTGCTCGCCAAAGCCGTTCATCAGCATGGTTGGGCATTCGAGCGCCTCGCAGGCCACGATCATGGTGCCGTAATGCTCTTTGAGATAGTCACCCGCACCAATCGTCCCAGCGGATCCTGTGGCACTGGTAAAGGCGCGGAGCTTGAGGTGACGCTGCGAACCGGCGTTGGCTGCAACGTGTTCGAAGACGGTCGCGAGGGCCTTACCGGTGACGGTGTAGTGACCTGCGTAGTTAGCGAACTCGCTGAACTGGTTCAGGATCACGTTTTGGGGATCTTTCGACAGGGTGTTGCAAGCGTCGTAGATCTCCTTCACGTTGGATTCGGTGCCGTAGGTTCGGATGATGTCGGCTGGATCTTCGGTCCACTCGGCTAGCCAATCAAAACGCTCCTTGGACATACCTTCGGGAAGCACCGCAGTACCTCGACAGTTCATGATGCGGCTGATAGCAACTCCTCCGCGCGCATAGTTTCCCGTAGACGGCCAGATGGCTCGCTGGCTGGTGGGATCAAACTGCCCGGTAACCAATCTCGGGGCAAGCACGGCGTAGGCGGCCTGAACCTTATGGGCACGGATCATCGGGAACTTGTTGCCCAACATGACCACGATGGTGGCGTCGACCCCGGTCAGGCTGGGAGGCAACACGACATGAACCGGCACCTCAACACGGGATTTGCGATCGGCCCCGTTGAACCAGTTCACTCGCCACAGGTTGGCGGCGTTGGGTGAATCGGGGTCCACATTGCTCAGCCCCGCCAGTTTCGAGCTGTCGACCAGGTTTGGATCGGCCATTTGGGCAAAGGTGGGCAGAGTGATCTTTTGCTCGGCAAAACGCTTGACCGCATTGTCATAGGACTGCTGATTGACCATGTCAGCCGTAAGCCCCAGCCGCAGATCATTGCTCGTGGTGTGTTTGCGCGCCAGCGTTGGGGTCGTTCCAGAATACATCCCACCATACTGGTACGCGGATTTGGCTATGCAAAGCACCAATTGAACATTTTGTAAAGAAGGGTCTCCAAAGTCTTTGGTGTTCTCCCAAGTTGGCTTCCCTTCGAGTACCTGGTCAACCAGTCACGATGGTTCTCTGCGTGGGTAACGTTGCGGTGGTGCACGGAGCTGCTGGATTCGCAAGCCGCTACCTCGTGGCTGTCAGTTCCACGAGAGTCCGAGCGTCCTCGATGAGCCGTTCCGCCACAGCAACTGCTTTCTGTGCGTCGTCTGGGCCGATGGACTCCGTTCAGTTCGGGTTTGGCTTAACTGGCGGGTGACTCTGGCGATGTCTTCTGGATGTCGAGAAGGAGGCCAATGTGGTCCGAAGGCGGGCCACCGGTGCCGGGAACGTTGGTGGTGCCGACGGGTTGTATGCGTTTTGCTTCTAAGTGCGAGCCGAGCCACATACGGTCGAAGCGGGCCTTGAAGTCATCTCGTTTCCAGGTGGCCCGAGTTGCCGCAGGTTCGCCAAGGGTTTCCCACGCATCGATCATGGGCAGTTCGTCTTTAACGCTGAGCCACTCGGCTTTGCGCAAGTTGGCATCGCCACCGAACACTCCTGCCGGTCCTAGGTTGGCATCAACTTGGCGAAGCTGTGCGGTGCGGACTCTTCCCGAATCGGTGCCGCTATCGAAGTGCGCAGTCATCACGCGAACCAATCCGTTCGGGCCGTTGAGATCAGCAATGTGTAGCACTCGACCAAACACCGATTCCGTTAAGGGTTCGGATTTATATGCGTACAGAGTGTAGGGAGTGCGAAATGCAATCACTTCGAAGGTTTGTCGCCGTGGCGCAACGTCCGGTAAAACGGTATAACCAACAGCAGCCAAATGCTGACGGATGTGCGCGAAATACGTGCGCTCAACAACCTCTTGGAGCAACACCACGTCGGGAGGTGTCCACGGCTTCATCCCGCGTTCAATCTCGTCAAGCCGAGCCCCTGCAATGACCGTAATGACCGCAGCTTCGGCTCGTTCATCCAGAAACTTTTCCTCAAGCCCATTGAGATTCCACGTCAACACCTTCATGCTGAGAGAGCTTACGATGGTAGACACGTCGCAATGTTTTAGGAGAGAGCTATGTCGCAGCAGGTTCAGGGAATTGTCGCTTTGGCCAAGGGCCAGCCGGTGGAGATGGTCACCATTGTGGTTCCCGATCCTGGGCCCGGCGAAGTTGTGGTGAAGATCGCGGCCTGCGGCGTGTGCCATACCGATCTGCACTACCGCGAAGGTGGCATCAACGACGATTTTCCTTTCCTGCTTGGACATGAAGCCGCAGGCAAGGTCGAACTCATTGGCGACGGCGTTACCAATGTGGCCGTTGGTGACTACGTGATTCTGAACTGGCGTGCCGTTTGCGGAAACTGCCGCTCATGTCTTAAGGGCAAACCGCACCTGTGTTTCGCTACACATAATGCCAAGCAAAAAATGACCCTGCTTGATGGGACGCCCCTCTCGCCCGCCCTAGGCATCGGTGCCTTCTGTGAGAAGACCCTTGTTGCCGCGGGACAGGCCACCAAGGTCAATCCCGAAGCTCGTCCTGCCGCAGCTGGTTTGCTTGGCTGTGGAGTGATGGCCGGTCTCGGTGCGGCGATCTATACCGGTGGGGTTAGCCGCGGCGATTCGGTTGCCGTTTTCGGTTGCGGGGGAGTGGGCAACGCTGCTATCGCCGGGGCTCGCTTGGCCGGCGCCGCCACTATCATCGCGGTGGACATCGACGATCGTAAACTGGCTTGGGCCAAAGACTTCGGAGCCACCCACACCGTCAACTCCAAAGACGTAGACCCGATCGAAGCAATCCGCGCGCTTACCAATGGCAACGGAGCCGACGTGTGTATCGAAGCCGTTGGGCATCCAGCGGTGTACCGTCAGGCGTTCGAAGCTCGTGACCTTGCCGGGACTGTCGTACTCGTTGGCGTGCCCCGCCCCGACATGGTCTTGGAACTCCCGTTCATCGAAGTCTTCGGTCGCGGGGGATCGCTCAAATCCAGCTGGTACGGCGATTGCCTCCCATCGCGCGATTTCCCCATGCTCATCGAGTTGTACTTGCAGGGTCGCCTACCACTCGACGGTTTTGTAAGCGAAACCATTGGCTTGGGCGACGTAGAAGCGGCCTTCCACAAAATGGAACGTGGTGAAGTGTTACGGTCCGTTGTGGAGATCTAGTGCAGGGAAGCACGAATTTGTCGCGTTTCGCTTTCCTTGCGACATCAACATTTCTCGGGTTTGTGGACGGAGCGATGCGCGACAATTCGTGCGAACATGCACTAACTTCGGCGCTGTGACAGGTTTGGGTAGACGTCGGAGTCGGCGCGACCGCGTTTGGCTCAAGTGCGCTGATCCGGCTTGCCGGTTGGGTTGAGCGCTTAGTTTCGGGCGCCAGAGTCGGCCCGGCATCGTTGGGTACCATGCCCGATGTATGCCGAACACCACGAAGACAGCGTGCCCCTGGGTGATGAAAGGTGCGATAGACCGTGGGGGTGAGCATTGAACTGATTACCACCAACGGCATCTTCTCCTTGGACGGCGAGGATTTCGAAGTTACCAACAACATCTGGATCGTTGGGAACGACAAAGAGGTTGTGGTGCTCGATCCTGCGCATGATCACCTGCCCATCGTGGATGCCATCAACGGACGCCGGGTTCGTGAAATCATTTGCACCCATGGCCATAACGACCACATCAATGCGGCCGTCGCCTTTTCCGACATCACCGATGCACCGATCTCGCTACACCCAGCTGATCGCATGCTGTGGGACTTCGTTTACCCCAACCACAAGCCCGATAAGGCCATCGTGCCTGGAACGGCTATCAAAGTTGCCGGGCTCGAACTCGGCGTCCTGCATACCCCCGGCCACTCACCTGGGTGTTGCTGCTTCTACGACGCGACCAACGGCATTCTGCTCAGCGGTGACACGTTGTTCTGTGGTGGCCCGGGAGCAACCGGTCGTAGCCACTCTGATTACCCCACCATCGTTGCGTCCATCGCTGCGAAACTCATGGGCCTGCCCGATCACACCGTCGTCCATACCGGCCACGGCAACTCAACCACCATCGGCGCCGAACGAGCAGGCATCCGCGAAAAGGTCGCCGAACTCGCTGCAACCCCGTCGGCGTAGGGTCGGTCCCGTGGCACCGAGTTGCTACGTGCGCATAGTGTGCAGGAATTTAACGGCTGATAGATGTCAGAATCCCACCCGATATGTGCACGTACCATTGAGAGCGGCAGCAGTGAAACGCCTACTCGCCGGTGAAGACTCCGGGGCGACGCTCGAGCATTGAGGCGATGCCCTCTTCAGCGTCGGCGGTGGTGGACAGCCAGTCTTGGGTTTTGCGCTCGTGGAGCAAACGCTCACGCACTCGCTCAGCCAAACCTTGGCGCATCGTGGCCCGAGTTGACTGCACCGCAAGCGGGGCATTGCCAGCAATTTCGGTAGCAATTTCGATAGCGACAGCACGCACCTGGTCTTGGGCCACCAAGCGATTCGCCAATCCCAAGGCAAACGCTTCTTCGCCGGATATTCGACGACCCGTCAGCAGAACGTCGGCAGCACGGGCAGGCCCAATCAATTCGGGCAACGTGATCGAAATACCGAAGCCGGGATGAATGCCAAGCTTCACAAAATTGGTAGCCATAAACGCTTCGGGGCAGATGACACGCATATC
>JAYTWN010000478.1:0-11781 GCA_043743435.1 Acidimicrobiia bacterium | reverse complement strand
GAAAGACACGCGATCTTGGCCGGGGTGAAATCCCGCAGACGAGAAGAGCTGAGTTTCATACGCGCACCTACCTATTGCACGTCGGCCATGAAGATGGGCGGATTGTGAATATGGGTGATCGATGGATCGCGACCAACCACATCAGTAGCCATTTCTAGGGCATCACGCATGGAGGTGGCCGGGGTGAAGCCCAAGCGACGGACCGATTTAGGATCGCCGCCCACGATGATGACCTTGCCGAGGTGCTGCATGGCATGGGCGCCCCAGTACCACATGTAAAACGGGTGAACCCCGTGGTAGGCGTAGCTGGTGCGATACAGGTGGCGGTACCACTCGTCTTCGGCGAAGGTCTTCTCGAATTCCTTTTCCATAACTTCTGGGTCGGTGGTGACCGTAAGTACTTGTTCGAAGAAGTCGATGTAGCTGGGGTGGTGCACCGGATGGAATTCCCATGGCGTCGGGTGCGTCATGATGACCACGCCACCCTCGCGAACCAGCGGCTTGTTCTTGTACATATTGAAGAAGTATCCGAGGCCCATGCACATGACCAAAATGGGGTTCATGATGGAGTTCACGTTGTACGGGCAGATGTAGGGCAGGCCCATGGTGAGTACATCGGTTTGGCCCTCGACCACCACAAGCTGCTGTTGTACACGTTCGCCGTTGTAACTTCATGCACAGCTTCCACTTCACCAGCTTGCACACTGGTCATGCGGTGCGGGGCTTTAATGTTGTGAAAAATGTTGCGACGAAGCTTGGCCGGCGTTCGTTCTAAAGCCTTAGACGAGGCGATAAACGAGGCACGATCGCGGGCGTTCCATTCCCATTCGCGCTTCTGGAGGAAATCAAACGGTGCGGGAAAGGCGTCGTTGTTTAGCGTGGTTTCTATCTGGAAAATCTTGACGCCGGAATCTTGAATGACCTTGCCCATACGCCAATTCGAGGAGTGCAGTGCGCTCTTATGACGGTCCATGAACGAACGTGAATTCCGCATGGTGTGCACGTTGTGGTGTGCCTTGAGGCTTTGGTATCCCGAAAGGCCAGTCGCAGTTGATTTCCAGCCCCCGTCCATCGCAACGAGGTTGATATTCACGTACACCAGCAGATCCGATTCGGCTGCACGCGTATTAATGATGACCTTCTCACCGTGAGGCGTGTCACCAAGATGGGTGAGCCCATCGGGGTCTTCAGCGTCGTGGTTGTACAGCTTGCCGGACGGTGCGAACGCGTCGTAGACCCGGTCACCTACGGCGTGACGCAGTTCGGCCTCGGTCATGCGACGGTGCAGGGCCAGCGCAGCAATGATCTCTACGTCGTCGACGGCAGCCGCCGCGGCCATTTCCAGTACTTCTTCAATCACCATTTGGCGGATATCGGGGCGTTCCATTGGCGGGAGTGGCAGAGAAATGTCATCGAAAGCAATGGTGAGCTTCATGCCGGCAAACAGCAGAGAGGGCAACGGTTGTGAATCGCCAATCGGGTTCAGTAGCGCGTTGCGGATGGCACCTCGTGGGTCGGCCAACGGCTCTTCGGGCTCGGGGGCGTAAATGACTCGCGAACCAACGGGGAGGCGTTCGAGTTTGAAGCCTTCGCCGTGCCAAAACAGTGATGGCGGTGTCGACTTATCGACTTCCAGGACAAAGCCGGGGCGTGCACCACGGTATGACTTGCTCATAGGAATCGAACTCCCTCAGTGGTACTGCGATTTGTATGTGTACGTGTATGTATACATATGAAAGTAATCAAACGGAACCGACGCAATGGCACTAGCGGTTCCTGGCCTTCTCGTCGCGCATATCGAAGGCAACTTTGACCGTGCCGCGACGACCAGCGTTGGCAGCATGGCTCAGTGCATCGGTGTACCGAGACAGGGGATAGGTAGCCCCAACGAGTCGACCTAGATCGTGCGCTGCCACCAACTCAAACGCCAGATCAAACGTGCGACGTCCACCGGCCAATGGCTCTACCCCATAGGCGTAGGCACCAACCAGAGAAACTTCTCGGTGCCACAGCGAAGTGAGATCAACTTTGACCGTGGCAGGCATGCCGACGAGAACAATCCGTCCACCGGGGCGCACCATAGCCAACGAATCGCTGATCGAGGCAGAACTTCCAACGCAGTCATAGACCACATCTGCGCCACCAGTGAGCCGTTCCAAATCTCCGTCGCCAATGGCCATGCACTTCGTCGCCAATCGAACGGCCCGTCGCAATGCACCGGCTTCAACTACCGACGTTGCCCCAAACTGACGAGCAAAGGCCATCTGTTCCGGGTACCGAGCGCCGACGATGATGTGTGTAGCGGGGTTGAACTTGCTCAGTGCAGCTACGACCGTAAGCCCTAGCGTGCCCGCCCCCGAAACCGCGACAACTGCGCGACCGCCAACGCCACCGTGATCGCCACCGGCAAACGCAGCGTGAATGCCACAAGCGGTTGGTTCTACCATCACCGCGGCTTGATCAGTCATGTCTGAGGGTACGGTATGGAGCTGCGACCGGTGCGCCATCATGGCTGTTGACCATCCACCACCGGTTGAGCAGCAGAATCCCGTTTGCAAACCAGCGTCAACACCGTTGGATGAAACGCCGCCGAAGCTGATGCGATCGCAGCGTCCGAGGTTTCCCAAAGCGCAATGTACACATACGGGTGTGATGCCTCGTGCAACGCAGCCGAGCACCGGTTCCAGCACCACTCGTGCGCCGTCGAGATCGGCGACAACTTCGTGACCCGGAGTAAACGGGAACGAGACAATCGATTCAAAGTACCGTGATGAGCGACCGTCAACCGTGGCCAAATCGCTTCCGCATATTCCAGCGAGTCGAGGTTGAATGCGCACCCAATCGGCACCAGGTGCTGGGACCTCGGGAGCCATATCGTCGAGCGATAGAGGTCCGCGAGCCGCCCCGTTGCCGGGTTTGATCATCGAGGCCAACCGAGCTGCCGCGAACTTGGGAATCGACCGTTCAAACTGCAAGGCCTTCATCGTGCAACCTCTCGGATTGGGGTGGTTTTAGTTCCGGCAACCTTGTCCGCAGGGGTCGTTGCGAACAAACCTTCGATAAAAGTTCGGGTTGCGATTCGGGTTGCAGCTTGTGCCGGAGCGCTCATGGCGTTGGAGCAACGTCTCATGATGGCACCGCCTCAGAAACCACCGTCGAAGCGGAGGCAGCCTCAAGAGCGACGAAACCTGAACCCGAAGCGTTGCGAGGTTGGTATTTGGGCATACGGCTGGGCTGACGGGTGGGATTCAATCGGCCAATCGGCAGCAACGGTTTACCGGCGCCAGGGGCTTTCGGCCAGTCCTCAACATGCCATCCACGCTTACGAGCAATCGTGGCCAACTTTGCCTCTGGATTCACGGCCACGGGGTAGCCAACGGCTTCGAGCATGGGAAGGTCTGACGCTGAATCGGCATAGGCAATGGATTCTTCCAACGACAAATTCAGCGACGATGCGTAATCGGCCAGGATCAAGGCCCGGGATTCGCCGGTTGGTGGTCCGACATCAAGTTCGCCGGTGAAGGTTCCGTCTGCACGCGTAGTAAGTCTGGCGGCCACGATTTCATCAAATAGCGGACGTAGTGGCTCAACCAAAAAGTCCAAGGCGCCGGTAATAAGGATGGTCTTGTGACCTAGGGCCCGGTGTGCGCGAACGCGCCGAATACCGGCGGGGAACGACTTGGTTACCACCAGATCAGTGAGGTAACCCCAGGCATCTTGGGTGAGCAACTCGGCGGGAGCATTGTCGTAGCGACGATAAAAGGTCCGCAAGAAATCACCACGGTCCTTACGATCCAATGCCAACAACTTCGGAGCTTGGCGAAACATGTCAGCGGTGAAACGAACACGCTCGGATGCACTCAAATCGCGGGTAGCCAGCCAGGCGAACGATTCAACCACGTTGGAGGAAATCAGCGTGTTCTCAAGGTCAAATGCCGCGATATGACGATCCGGCGAAAGGATGTTCTTCATGGCTCGATCGGAGCGAGAAAGACCTTCCTTCTTATTCGCCGTGGTCTTTACCCGGGCATGGATAACCACGGAAGGTAAGTGCACATTGCGTACGTAATCGCGCCACTCGATCGCAGCGGGGTCAAAGCAGAACTGCGACTGCTCGGCTTCAACGATGCGAGTCTGTAAAGCCAACAACCGGTCTACCCGGAACAGTGCTTCGGTTTCGGTATAGGCACCGTAAAGCTCAACGTAGGAAAGGGCTCGTTCGGCGTCACCACGGCGTTCCTCGAGGCGTGCCGCCAATTCGGCTTGCTTTCCGCGAACGGGAAGTGCACTTATTAATTTCTCGCCCCGCTTGAGCATGTCGGTTGCTCGGCGCAATTGCTGCTCAACGCGTCCGCGGCCTGGAAACGACCACTCGGGAACTAGGATGGGCTGGCCCTCTTTGTCGTACAGAGGATGTTCTGTGAACCATTCGCGGATGGTGTCCACCATTTCGCGGTACCGCAACGGCTTACGTGAACCCGAAGCGACTTGATACACCGTGGGCTCGCCGGCAGCGGGACCGTCGGCGCACACAGCAATAAGCGCGGCTACTACTTGGTCTACCGGGATAACGTCTACAACGCCTTCGGGGATTCCGGGGAACTCTTTGAGTAGTCCGCGCGCATAGGAAATGATGACCGGCTCGGCCATACGGAATCCGCGAATCCAGCCGGGCTTGGGTTCCAGCAACGCCGATTCAATAATCGACGGACGAACAATCGTGACGGGCACGCCATCGCGGGTTTGCAGCAATGCTCGTTCGCCCAGGGCCTTGGTATAGGCATAGGCGTCGGGCCAACCGAGCGAAGCAGCACGGGCGATACCAATTTCTACCAACTGGGCGCGAACCCAATCTTCACGAAGTTTCTCCGTCTTTGCACTCAAAAGGGGAGTACCGGCGGCACCCAGTTCTGAACGGGCTTGCTTGCGGAACTTCTCCAGCTGCTTGACCGTACGCGAGGCGGCATCGGTATCGGAACGTAACCGTCGGGATGCGGCGACTTCGGCTTTCCAATCGGCTTCGGTAGCAAACGGCGTTTCGGGAAGCACCTTTTCGGGAGCATCACCACGACGTGACCCGGCGACGTAACAGGTGGACACGGCAACCAGGTGACCACGGCAGCCAGATTCACGCATAGCCGCAGCAACCCGGGTGGGGCCCAACAGGTTGGTTTCCACGGCCGAATCAAGCGGGGAGTCGAACGCTACGGCCGCGGCAGAGTGCACAACCGAGTGACAGGTGGACAGAATGGCCATACCTTCGTCGGTCAAGCCCATGCCATCTCGGGACACGTCGCCATCGATGACAATGATTCGGCGGGCCATTTCGGCGTCGAAGTCTTTGCCGTGCTGTTCACGGAGACGATCGAAACAGTCATTGCGGAGGATCTCGCGCTTCACCCGATCAAGGGCGGTTGTGCGCTTGCCTGCTCGCACCACAACCACCAGTTGGCAGCCAGGTACACAACGCAAAAAGCGTTCTACCAGGGCCGTTCCCAGGAATCCGGTAGCGCCGGTAATGGCGATCCGGGCGCCGTTGAGGCGGTCGACAATGGAGAATGGCGACACCAAATCCGACACGCCAGGTAAAACCAGGGCAAGAGTGGAGGCGGTCGAAGCCTCAGCGTTGGAAGTTACCGTTGCGTCCATGAGGTGCCTTTTCTATCACTCCTTTTGCCTTCGCCTACCATTTGGTAAGTGAAAGCCGTTGTAAAAACCCCTCGGCCAGCTCCAACGCAAGCATCACAGCGAGTAATTTCCTCATCTGTGGCGGAAGGATCAACCAGAGATCGGATCGTCACCGCAGCCATGGCGGCCTTCGGTACCGACGGTTTCCATGCCACCTCCCTTGACGCGTTGGCCTCGACCCTGGGGGTAACCAAGCAAACCGTTCTGCATCATTTCGGTTCGAAAGACGGCGTGCTCGCGGCCACCACCGAAGCTGCGGCCACGTTGCTCTCCAATGCCGTAGAGACTGCTCTGCTCAAGCCCGGCAATCCCGACGAACGGCTCGTCCGCGTTGTGCATGGGGTGTTTGCGCTTGCGGCACGCCGACCCGAGCTACTGGGTTTCGTTCGGGATCTCAGCCGTCTCGGATCAACCCCGCTGGCCAATCTCCGCGTAGCTCTCGCCCCGTTCCTCACCCGAGCTTCGGCGTTTGTTGAGGAGGAAATGTTCGTCGCTGCAGCTCAGGCGCATCGGCAGGCTCAGGCTATTTCACAGGACTCCGCAAACACTGCCGGAACTGCCAGCGCAGCCGCAAGCGAACCAGCATCGGAGATTGGCGACGAGAACATGAAACTACGCGACGCCGCTCTCGATATCGTCCTCGCCGCATACGCTGCCGTGCTGGCCGCTGCCGCCGAAGTAGAAGTACTTCGAAGTCTTGGGGTCAACCCATCCGGACGGTTGTTCTTACGAAGACGCCGAGAAGTCATCGAATATCTCCAAGCCTTATCGGCCAACGTAGCCGGATCAATGTCCCTGGATTTCGTGCAACCGCTTCGTGCGAATGACCCTTCAGACGGCGAGGTCGAGACGCTCCGAACCGACAACGGCACCACCGAGCGCCTCGCAACGGGCGAGATTGACGCTGACAACACCGAACCTTCCAAGGTCCCCAACTAATGCCCGGAATACTCGGGGGCGGTATCGATGATTTCGGAGCCCACAAAGGCGCACAACAGTGGCCAAGTGTGCCCGCGAGGGTTGGCATGCGAGCCATCCATCGAGGTTCGCGATTTTTGGGTGAGATTGTCCGCGTTATGCCCGATGGTGTGGTCATCCGTGGAGCTTCAAGCGACGAACGATCGTTTCGGTTTATGCCCGGCGCATTCATGGTTGAGGCCAAAGCGGTGACCCTGTTTCAACCCCGTCCGGTTCCTTTTGAGCAAGCGCCGGTTATCACGGCGTCGGGATCGGTCAAGGCCGCGGACCAGCGAGCAAAGGTGGCCCGGCCCAGCAGACTTTGGGTTGAAGGAATCCACGACGCCACTTTGGTCGAAAAAGTTTGGGGTGATGATCTCCGAGAAGCCGCCATCGTGGTTGAACGCCTCGACGGTATCGACGACCTTTCCACCGCAGTAAAAGATTTCGGGCCTGACTCATCGGCACGGCTGGGGATTCTCGTCGACCATTTGGTGCCCGGATCAAAGGAATGGCGCATCACCGAACAGGTACGCGGACCCTTTGTCGCCATCGAAGGTACACCGTATGTGGATGTATGGCAGGCCGTGCGCCCCAATGTGATTGGTATCAAAGCCTGGCCGGTCATTCCCCGTGACGAGGAATGGAAGGCCGGAATCTGTAAACGCTTAGGCGGCGGAGAACCACCAGATTTTTGGCGCAACCTCCTTGCCAGCGTTCGCACCTATGCCGATCTAGAACCGTCGTTTGTGGGCGCCGTTGAGTCGCTGTTGGACTTCCTCCTAGCGGAATAGGGCAGCGAATTCCGCACAGTAGGACTTTTCCCCTGGCAGAGCCCGCTTTGCGTTGATTGCGGTGGGCCGTTCGAATCATTCACGTCAATCGCCACGAAGAGTGGTTGTCATTTGGTTTGACCTGCCGTAATGTCTTTCCAGCACGAGAAGAGCACCGCCGAAGAAATTCGGACGTCGCAAAGCCACGGACCTACCGGAACTACCCAGTTCTCACGGCCGCCGGGCTACCGAATGACCGCCCCGTCTCTGCCCTTACCCACAGGAGACCGGATGATCCCAAGCAAAAACTTCCCCACTAAGTTCGTCTCGGCAGCAGCGGCTGTCCTCGTTAGCGGACTGTCACTGATGGCAACCTCGTTTTTCACCGCTGACGCAGCCCATGCCGACACGGTGTCCGACGAAGCGCAGTTCGTGAAGCGAATCAACGAAGCTCGTGTTGCCGGGGGGTTAAAGGAGCTCACCATTCATGTCGCGCTTGTCGACGCAGGGCGAGGTTGGGCTACCAAAATGCGTGACACCTCCGTGGCTGCCAATGTGGATGACTGCTTGATCTCCCACAATCCCAACCTCCGTACCGCGGTGAACGCTCAATGGCGCAAGCTCGGCGAAAACGTGGGCTGTGGCGATACCGACGTTGATACGTTGCACCAGGCGTTCATGAACTCCCCGAAGCACAAAGAGAACATCATGGACCCGACGTTTGATTCGATCGGCATCGGTATTGTCATGGCAGGCGAGACGATGTTCGTAACCGAACAATTCATGCAGCTCGACAACCGTGCGGCGAACGCCGTTGGCAACAGCACGCCACCAAACGCGTTGGCGCTCAAGGGTCTCAACGTTGCTGGTGTCTCTCAGCTCGCATCCCCAACGTTGAAGCAAGCTGCCGCCAAAAAGGCCTCTCAAGCAGCGAAAGCCTCTCAAGCAGCGAAAGCCGCAAAGGCCGCCAAAGCAGCAGCTAAGAAGGCTCAACGTATAGCGAAGGCAACCAATCCCGTTCCTGGCAAGGCACCCGTCCCGCTGGCGCCAAGCACTCCATTGAGCAACGTGGCCTTTTAGCCAACTTTCCGCTCCCGCTTTCAGACCTTGCCTTTTAGGTCTTGCCTTTTAGGTCTTGCTTGGAGGCCTTGAGCAGAGCGCCAAACAGCACGTTCAGCCACTAAAATCAACAGCCCGAGGCTGACTGCCCCGGGCTGCGTTGTTGTATTTGTTGCGTGTATGTCGCCGAGCTCCGGCCAAAATTGGTTCGGGGACTCAGCGGCGGAGGAATCAATCCTTATGCAGCATCCCTTTGGCTTTGTCGATGAGTCCACCGGCTAGGTCCTTGAGGGAATCCAGAGCGTCGATAGATCCGTCGCCGTCCTTGTCGAGCATGCCTTTGGCCTTGTCGAGAAAGCCGCCTTCGCCGCCACCGGGAAGCTTGTCCATAAGTCCCGAAGCTGCTTCTTTGGCCTTGTCGACGGCAGCCGAAGCAGCATCCTTGGCCTTATCGACCGCTCCCGTACCGTCGGAAGCACCAGCTCCAGCAACCTTGTCCTTGAGGCCAGCTGCTGCATCCTTGGCTTTATCGAGTAGTCCGCCGCCTTCAGCGCCGCCAGCAGCACCGGCGGCAGCAACCTTATCTTTGAGGCCGGCTGCTGCATCCTTGGCTTTATCGAGTAGTCCGCCGCCTTCAGCGCCGCCGGTGAGTCCGCTTGCGGTTTCCTTCGCTTTGTCGGCGAGGCCTTCTGCTTGCTTCTTAACTTCGTCCATGAGACCCATGATTTACTCCTTGCGATAGGCGCAACCGAGCGGCTGCTCTGTTGGCGTTCTTTGTGTTTCTTTGATGTTTAGTGTTGCGTCTGACAAAGTGCCTACGCCCCAGGCTTGAGTATGTCGCGTATTCGACCCGTCTGCTCCCACCTGGGCACTAACCCTTAAGGGTTCACCCGGAGTGCTCGACCTGGCTACGACCCATGCCGCTATAGTGATCGGTCCAACAGCCGGGCGATTGGCTCAGTTGGTAGAGCACCGCCTTCACACGGCGGGGGTCGCAGGTTCGAGTCCTGCATCGCCCACCAAGCATTTCTGCAGCTCAGGACTTGTTTTCTGGTCCGGATCTGCGGGATTTGCGGAATGAACTTCCGCTCCAGGTGCACACCAGGTGCACAGACCCAGCGGAGCCAGCAAGATTTGTCATACTCAACGGGACCCCGTGGACGCTACGAACGGCTTCGTGATCGGCTTCAAAGGTGAGGGTGTGGACCGCCAAAGGGGAAGCACGTATGCCTGGCGGGCGCGTACATTCTGTCGTCGCCAACAACGTTGCCAGTTGCTGCCGGGGAGAGTCAGTCGCCTGCGGGAGCTGCGTCGACGGCCTTTGGTCGATCAAACGTTTGAGGCGGTCTCGCCTCGAAGCAGATCTTCGATGACCGAGATCGGTATCACGATTCGCTTGCCGAGGCGCACGCAGCGAACGTCACCCGACCGCACGAGTTCATAGAGCGTTGAACGACCGATTCCGACCATGGCGGCAGCAACGGGAACGCTCAGGGTCAGCGGCCGGGTTTGCTCGGACGAGGTTTGGGCGGTGGTTGTCATGGTCACTCCTGAACGGTTGCGGTTGCGGGTGCGGACGCAGATACGGAGACGAGACGGCGGACGGCTTGAACGCGGTCAAATGGGATGGTGCGAAGTGAGACGACATCGCCGGATTTGGGTGCGACGATCCACTGGGTGGCGGACACAGCGATGCCGACATGTCCGTAGGCGTGGGTTGGGATTGATCCGCGGTGAAAGATGAGGTCGCCTGCTCGGATTGGTTCGGAGGTCCAAGTGACGGATCGTCCGTAGCGAGACTGCAACGAGCTTTTATGTGGAAGGTTGATTCCGATTTGTTGGTAAGCGCGCAGAGTAAGCCCGGAACAGTCGAAGACCTCCGGGCCCGAACCGCCCCATACATACGGTTTGCCAAGTTGCCGGTAGGCGTAAGCAACGACGGGAGCAACGTCGGCCGGTACTTCGGCGTCGAGGCCGACAACTCCGCCTCCGCCGCCGAGTAGGCATCCGTCGATCGGTAGAACACCTCCGGCGAGTTGCCGGTAGGTGTCGAGCCACTGGGTTTGGTATTCCCGAACGGTGAGCACGTTGCCGTATTCGGGGTGCGGTATTCGGTCCATGCGGGCAGGGTTGCCGAGCGCTCCGGGGTCGTACCACCCTACGGGTACGCCTCCGAGTCCCCATTTCCGAAGGATGGGTTCGGCGAGCATTCGGGCTCGTTCGTCTTGCACGGCCGCTGGTGCCATCCATGCCGATGGGTATCCGCTGTAGTTGTTCCAGGTCCCGTCGATGAATTGGTATGCGCCCGACGCTGTTCCTTTGCGTGCTCGGGCTTTGTAGTTGCCGTCCGATTCCCGCGTCCGAATAGTGCGGAGAACGAGTTCTATCGAAACTGCTGGCCGCTGGGTGCGGCGTGTTCGAGGAGGCGTTAGGCCGCTGACCCGGTGATCGGTCAAGGGCGACCGGAGGGAGGCACGTGTGCCCGTAGGCCCTTGACGGATCAGTTTTTCCGGGCTGGTGGCAGCATCACCGAACTGTCATGACGCACCGTGAGGCCATTTGTGAAGAAGTTATGTGCACGTGTTACTGCCGTCGACCCGGTTATCGAGTCGACGGCACCAATGGTCAAATGTTCAGGTGAGTTTGGTTTCGTCGTAAACCCAGGTCGTTGCGAAGCAGGCGATGATCTTCGTTTCGAGCTCGGTGCGAAGTCGTTCGGTGTAGTTGTATGCGAACGTGGTTTTCCAGTTGGGGTCGTCGCATGATTGGTATTGGTAGCAGCGGACCCATTGGAGCGCTTGAGCGAATTGGGCCAGGTTGTTGAAGGCGCATTGAGGGAGCCTGATTTCGGGGACGTCGGTCACGTGGCGGAGTTGGTCGCCGTAGCGGGCATGAACCGAGGTGTTGTTGGCGGCCATCAGTTCACTGGTCACGCAGCGGCGGTCGGTTTCGTCGTCAAGGTTGAGTCGCTGCGACAGGTTGGAATGTTCGTTGTAGACGGAGTGAATGTCGAGTTGGTACCCGAGATTGACTAGGTAGCCGAGGTGATCGAGGGGCAAGATGAATGAGCTCATAATGTTGACCGGTTTCCGGTGAAGGCCCCGACCCTCGGAGTGAGAGTCGGAGCGGCTTCGCTGGGTGGGTTCAGGCGACCTCGCCTTCGGGAGCGTCGGTGCTGTCGGGTGTGGTTGTGGTGGTCTTGGGGGCTTTATCCGGGGTACTCATAGGTTCGTTTGGGTGTTTTGGTGGGCTGAGCAGCCTTTGCCTGGCTGCTGAACGGGTGCTTGTTTGTTAGTTGTGAATC
>JAYTWN010000477.1:0-27342 GCA_043743435.1 Acidimicrobiia bacterium | reverse complement strand
TTTGGGGGCTCTAACACACCGTTCTGGTTGATAAGCGCCCCCAAACTGGCCGGGGCAGATTCGCCGGTTTGTGTCAAGTGCAGTTCGAGAATCCAGTTCGCGCGGTCCGGTCCCCAACGCGAAGGTAACGAGGCTATGGCCGCCGAGCGCTGAACATTTTGGGTTGACGTCCGGTTTGGGGGCTCTAACACACCGTTCTGGTTGATAAGCGCCCCCAAACTGGCCGGGGCAGATTCGCCGCGAAGGTTGCGAGCTTTGACCTGCTGCACGTCAATCGTTGTAGGACCATGTGGGTATGACGAAGTTGGTTTTGGTGCGGCACGGGCAGGCAATGTGCAACGTGGAGCGCACCATCGAGGGAAGGGCAACGTGTCGCGGATTGAGCGATCTTGGTCGAACCCAAGGAGCGGCACTCGCAGCGCGGTTAGCCAAAGAGAACTTCAAACCCGACGTAGTGGTTTCCAGCCCAATTCGCAGGGCGGCCGAAACCGCAGACATCATCACGGCCGCGATTGGATTCAATGAACCACTGTTTGATCCCGATTTCGAGGAAGTCCGTCCCGGCGAAGCTGAGGGTATGACGTGGGATCAGTATTCCGCGTTCTTTGGCACCACCGAGGGCTGGGATCCAAATGTGCCCTTTGCTCCAGGTGCTGAAGCCTGGCGGGCCTTTGCCCTGCGAGTATCCAACGCACTGAACCGCATTACCAATGCTTATGACGGAAAAACCGTGCTTGTTGTGGCCCATGGCGGTGTCGTCGACGCTTCGATGTTTCATTACTTTGGACTCAACCCCGAGGTGCAGTCGCCCATCGACTTCGAAACGTCGAACACGTCGATCACCGAATGGCAAAAACGTACCTGGACCCTGGCCACGCCCGAGGCACCCGACCGCGATCCCGTCCACCGGTGGCGCCTCAACCGCTACAACGACGCCGCCCACCTTCACCTCGATTGACCCTTGGAAATGCTGGCGGGCCCCATCTCCACTCCGCTTCGAGTCCCGCCAGTGGGTCCCTTTCCAACCGGCAAGCCGGATTGGGAACCCCCTGGAGATGCTGGCGGGCCCCATCTCCACTCCGCTTCGAGTCCCGCCAGTGGGTCCCTTTCCAACCGGCAAGCCGGATTGGGAACCCCCGATGCTGGCGGATTGGGGACCTTGAGCAGCCAAACCTACCGAGACGTAACCAAAGTCTTACCTGAGGCTTACCCTCCACCTTTACGTTCTACGCCAAGCTTGAAAAGTCGAATTGACTCGAAGTTAATTCGACTTCTCCACACCATTTAAAGGCACCATGAACCAAAACACCTCCCCGCTAACGCACCACTGTGAACTGAACGACCACAGCGAACTGAACGATGCAACGATCTACGCTCCAACGCCGCTTCGTCCCCAGCTGGGCCGTCGGCGTTTTTTGGTATGGGGAGCCGGCGGGGGTCTCGCTGCTCTTCTAGCCAGCACTAGCGGTGCCTTTGGGGCAACCAAGAAGAAAAACACTTCCGTTAAGGTTCCCGTTAAGTCTGCGAGTAAGCCCACCGCTACCAAGGTCGCAGGCGCCGCTCCTACCGTCGCCCCAGCCGCTGCTGCAGCCCCCCCGACTGCTGGAAGTGGCGCCACCTTCAGCGAAGCACAAGAACTTGCCATCAACTTTTCTTTCTTGAACACCGCAGGCGGGGGCCGTTTCCACAATCCCTATGTGGCCGTATGGATCGAAGATGGCAACGAAGCACTCGTAAGAAATGTGTCGCTGAACTACCAAATTGGCAGAGGCGATCGCTGGCTCAGCCACTTACAACGTTGGACGAACACGTACAACCGCAATGCTGCTGCGTTGGGTGCCGACCGGGTGCAGGAAGTAACGGGACCGACACGTATTCCGGGCGCTTACAGTTTCGCATGGGACGGACGTGATGAAGGAAAGAACCTTGTCGCTCACGGAACCTACTACGTGTGCATAGAAGCTGCAGTTGAAAAGGGCTCCTACCAACTCGTACGCGAAGCCATCGCGCTCACGGGCGCTCCCGTCAGCAAATCGCCAGCCGACAACGGAGACCTCCAGCGTGCCAAGTTGGAACTTCGTGCCCGCAAGTAGGTTTGCGACGATCGAAACGTCAACACCCGCGGTGATTTCGTGAAGAACGACACGGATTCGCAGAAGCTCCCGTCCCGATTAAAGCGCCCCAACACCAAAACCAAAGCGCACAGATGGTCGCGAATCTTGCACGTGTACACAAGCATGATCAGTTTGATTCTGGTGGCGTTTTTTTCGCTGACCGGCATCACCTTGAACCATCCGAATTGGACGATTGGTTCGCCATCCCGCGAGACAGTAAAAGGCACGCTGCCACAAACCTGGAAAACCGGCGCCAACGTTGATTGGTTGGTGACCGCGGAAAGTTTGCGCGAAAAGCATTCCTTGCGCGGATCGGTAGACAATCACACCGAGAGCGAAACCTCCGACAGCATCAGCTTCAAGGCCCCAGGATACGCCGCCGATGCGTTTATCGATCCGTCGAACGGTTCTTATGAACTCACCATCGACCAACCAGGCCTCCTAGCCACGCTCAATGACCTGCACAAGGGTCGCGACGCAAACCACAGCTGGAAATGGTTGATCGACACCATTGGTGTGCTGCTCGTTGTCATTTCGATGACGGGACTGCTGCTGCAACTCTTCCTGCGCAAACGCCGTCGAAGTGCGTTGGCCAGTGCCATAGTTGGTGCTGCTCTAAGCCTGGTCTTCGCATACCTCACGCTTCGCTAAGGCCCGTGTTGGAATTAGTGGCGCGCTTATGGAGCAAGTCGTTCGATGGTCCACGGCGAGGAAAGTCCAGAACGTCGGTAGCGGAGACGGTCATGCAAGCGCGACGGTCGGCCTTGCCAAAACTCGATGGAACCGGGGATCAATCGAAACCCACCCCAATGCGCAGGTCGAGCCAAACTCTGCGCAGGGCTCACACCAAGCGCAGCCGCATCTGCTTCCAACTCCGCTCTCGATGACAACACGGTACTCTGCGCACTTACGATTGCCCCGATTCTGCTTCCTGCTGGACGGGAATCAAAGTACGAGGACGATTCTTCATCGGACACTCGCTCCACCATACCCATGACGGTTACCTGTCGCTCCAGTGAACCCCATCGAAAATTCAAAGCAGCTCGGGGATTTTCCGTCAGCTCCCGACCCTTTCGTGACTGGTAGTTGGTGAACCAGGTGAAGCCCCGATCATCGAGCCCCTTCAGCAAAACCGTTCGGGCCGAAGGCGCTCCGTCGGCATCTGCTGTGGCCAGAGTCATAGCGTGCGGCTCATCCATTCCCGGTTGATGAACGGCTCGTGCGGCATCGAACCATAGACGAAACTGTGCAAACGGATCTGGGAGAAGGTCACCAAGCTCCAGTGTGGCGTATCGATACTCCATGCGCAAGCCCGCCAAGCCGCCGTTCGATGAACCTATTTCCACTTCCAAACTGGCAGGCTCACTGGGTGAAGTCATCGCCACGTTGATGGGGCTGGTCGACGAAAACTGCGGATCGTTCGGATGTTCAGTGGGCACGAAACGATTCTGCCCGACAATGCACTTGGGGCAGTAACCCAGTCACCCTTTTGGGCGGTTCTCAAAGCGGGCAAGCCGCAATGGACACAACATCGTTTCTGATAAATCCCGTTCATGTCAACGACTCATCCTCCTCAAGCAGGCAAATCGCGCTAAACCCCACAGAAGGTGCTTTTCCGATTGAAGACCCGCGGAAAATCAACCAAGTCGTCGCTTCATAAAGTTTTCAATAAAATCTCAACGAAACCTTGCAACTGAAGAAATCCTCCCTAAGCTCGATAAATGGCACATGCTCAACGCCTCATCGACGCAGTTCTTCAGCCGCAGCGAATGGGGGCGAGAGAGGCGCAACGCCGACAGATTGTCCTCTCCACTCGGCTGGCTGCGCTGCAGCTCTTTCGGGATGAGGGTTATGCAAACGTCACCATCGAACAAATTGCTGCCCGAGCACGGATTGCTCCCCGCACATTCTTTAACCACTTCACCTCCAAAGAAGAGTGCGTGGTGTTCCCTCACCGAGAGTTTTCCGAACCACTTCGCGATTTGATCGTGGACCGACCAGCCACAGAGCATCCGCTCATTGCCGTAGGTGCCGCCTTCATTGAGCTCTTTGGGGCCCTTGATACTCACACAGGAATCCGAAAAAACATGCGTCTCGGTGCACGGCTCCAAGCAGAAGAACCGGCGCTGCGCTCAGCCGACGGTTCCTATCGGCGGATCTGGGAGGACGTGGTCACCGAAGCATTGGGCGAGCGAGGCTGTTCCCCACTTGAAGCACGCATTTTCGCGGTGGCTTCGGTCGGTACATTGAAAGCGACCATGCTCGAATGGGGACAGCTGGAGGAAGAGGCCCCGATGGCAGCGGCGGCCCGTAACGGTTTTGCCATTCTCATCAGCGGAGTAGCAACGTCGCTCGAACCCATCGATGTGGCAGTCCAGAGAGCCAGCCAAGCACGTGAACTCGCTCTTGATCCAACCTTCGTGGAGTATTCCGATGACGAGTATTCCGATGACGAGGGTTTTCAGGAAAGGGTGCCCGCTGGCAAGTAACTGTCGACGTAGCGGGGGCGTCGGAATAGGGCACCACAAACAAAGCAGCACAAACAAAGCAGCACAAACAAAGCAACACAAACAAAGCAACACAAACAGGGCAACACAAACAGGGCAACACAAACAGAGCTCGACAAACAGAGCACGACAAACCCGGAGTAGAAACGGGAGAAATGCCGTTAGCCATCGACTCGCATCTACGGTGTAGCCATGGCAATAGACCCTTTGAGCAGCATTCGCACGGGGCTGCAAACGGCAATTCGCAAGACCCTGGTGGGCGATCAAACTCCGGTTCGCGATCTGAGCAAACCCGTCGTTGGCGATTCGGGGTTGTTTGGGCCTGAAAGCGTCACCTGGCGGATACACGCCGATTCGGCCATGCTCATTGGTGGCATCAGGGCACTGCTGTTGCAAACAATCCACCCCTTGGCTATGGCTGGAGTCGCTGATCACTCGGCGTATCGCTCCGATCCAACGGGAAGACTGTGGCGCACCGCGTCGTTTGTGGGCACAACCACCTACGGGACCACAGCTGAAGCGACCAGGGCCGTCAAGATCGTCAAGAAGGTTCATGAACGGGTGGTCGGCGAGGCCCCCGACGGTCGCCACTACCAGGCCAACGACCCGCACCTGCTGGCCTGGGTTCATCACACCCTCGTCGAAAGCTTTCTGGTCTCCTACCAGCGATACGGCGCAACCAAACTTTCCGATGACGACGCAGACCGCTACGTAGCCGAACAAGCTCGCTTGGGTGACCTGATGGGCGTTGAGTCTCCTGCTCGAAGCGTTGGGGAACTCCAAGAAGCGATGAGGACTGTCCGCAGCGAGCTCAAAGCCGGCGCTCAGGCACGAGGAGCAATTCGATTTCTGTTGGTTCCTCCGCTGGCCTTGGTCGCCCGTGGGCCCTATGCCGTCCTCTGCGCCGCCGCCGTTGGTTTGCTTCCCGGATGGGTGCGCTGGGACCTGCGAATTCCCTATTTCCCTGTTGCCGAGCGCCTTGCGGTTCGCCCTGCCACTAAGGCGCTAAGCGCCATTCTGGGCTGGGCGATGTCAGCACCAACACCCGAAATGACCGAACCCGCCAAGACGACGATGGCATCTGCGGGATCGATGACGTGAAATACAAAACGGCCGACCCCTAAAGGATCGGCCGTTTTGATGATCAACCACGAATCAGCAGAAGCGCTGATTGGGGGTTCGCCAACGAAGTGGCAACGTTTTAGCGCTTCAAACCGTCGCGGATCTCCATGAGGAGCGAGTCGGTCGATGATGGGCCTGCTGCAGCTTCGGCGGCCTTGCGACGGTTCGCGGCCTTTACGATCAGGAACAGAACGGTGCCCACAATGATGAAGTTCAACAGTGCGGTAATGAACGTTCCGTAACGGATGCCGCCGGCGACCAAGCTGTTGAAGTTTGGCTTACCGACAATTTTGGCAATAATTCCTCCGATGATGTCGTCGGTAAATGCGCCGATGACTTTGCCGAAGGCTCCAGCCAAAATGACAGCAACAGCCAATTCAAGCAAGCTGCCTTTGAACAAGAAATCTTTTAGTTCTTTTACCACGGTAAGTCCTCCAGGGCTTAGTAGTGAGTACCTGTTCACGTATGTGAGCGGCGTCAAGTTCCGACGATAGGGCGGCAAAAGAGTCGCGTAAAGCAGATGGAGAACTTTTCTTCCCAATCCTCGCTCGAAGATCGTATTCCCGGGAGATTTATTCAGAGTCATCGCAAAACCCCGCAGCCAGTGAATCAAAAGTGTTCAAAAACTGAAACTTTTCTGGACTTCGCTGCGTAGTTGAACGTGCGGTCATAGTGATCGCAGGTACGTCACGAAGGAGCCGGCCATGTTGGCTGAAATTGCTTGGAGTCAAGGTATTGAGGATTCGTGGGCGAAAATCGCTACGTTTCTTCCAAAGCTGGTCGCCGCACTTGTTGTCTTGGTCATTGGGTTGATCATCGCAAAAATCATTCGCAAAGCACTAGCTCGAGGCCTCAAAGCAGCAAAGGTTGATCAGCATCTCGGAAAAACCGGTCTGGGTAAGTCCCTCGCCGGTGCTGGCGGACCTTCGAATCTCATTGTGCGTGTCGCTTATGCCGGGCTGCTCCTGCTGGTAGCGCAGATTGCCATTGGTGCGTTCGGTAAGTCACCAATTGCTGATGCGTTGAACTCGATGATTGCTTTCGTGCCAAAGATCATCGTGGCCATGATCATTTTGTTTGTGACGAACTTCGTGGTTGACAAGGTCGTCCCGATTCTTCGCGATGTTATGGGCACCAAGTCCTATGGCAAGTTCGTGGTCACGGCCGCAACGGCCGCAATCTGGCTGATCGGCGGTTTTGCTGCGCTTGATCAAATCCAAGTGGCGAAGACGGTTGTTGACACCCTGTTCCGTACCTTCATGACCAGCCTTGGCGCCATCATGGTCATCAAGTTCGGTGTTGGTGGAATTTGGGCCGCTCGCGACCGTTTCTGGCCCGGCGTGTACGACGCAGTTGGTGCCCGCAAGCCGGAACACCACGCGTAACGAGCACTCCTAAAAATTTGTCCCGAGTCCGGACTTCCTCTTTTGTCCCGAGTCCGGACTTCCTGTTTGTCGCTGTAAAAGCGCCGATGCGTTCGGCTCCCATCTAGACCACAATTTGAGTGGAGTTTCTGCGGATTTTCCGTCGAGACTCCACTTTTTTGCTGGCGGGCCCCATCTCCGCTCCGCTTCGAGCCCCACCAGAACGCCCTTTCCGATCGGGAAACCGGATCGGAGACTCCAACTTATTTGCTTTTTCACCGGCCGCCTTTCGCCGAAACCCTAATCAGGCATTGCGCTGGTAAGGACGAAGAGTCGCCGTGAGTTATCGCTGTTTGTTGCAGAGATTGCAGACGCGGGTAGTCTGTCCCACTTCGTTCTGTCCCGGGCCCACGCACCCTACGCCTGCCCCCAACGACCACCGAATAACGCTCGGGGGATCATCCCTGTGGCGCCGCACCTCAACCCACACGCTTAACTCGGCCCATGGGGCTGCCGATACCTGATCATCAGAGTTTTCCGCCTGGCCGTTTTGCTTGCTGGCCAGCACAATCGACAGGAGGTCGCCTTGCGCAACCACACCGCCAAATCATCTGGAATCATTTCTCCCTCGCCTGTTGTTCTGTGCCTGCACCGCACGCCGACTCGGACCCGTGCCGCTTCACCGAAAACTTCGGTTCTTTTGGTATCGCTCGCTGGTGTTTTTGGGTTGGCGGGCCTCGTCGGCGCAGCGCCTTTCGCCCTGGCTGCAGAGCCAAATGGGTTGCCACAGGCTTATTCGGCAAAAATCGTCGACACGGCTTCACTCACCACATCGGCCACATCGGCCACATCTGCCACATCTGCCACATCGGCCCCAGCTGCCCCGGGAGCCTCGTCGGCGACTGCTTCTTCGGCCACTGCTTCTTCGGCCAACGTTGCCCCGGTCGTTTCGATGTTGCCGGTTCCCAAGGCTGATCCAGCCGCTGTGACGGTTCCCAAGGTCACCAAGCGCAAGGCCAAAAAGGTCATTCCCACCACGCCAGGGGCCCCTGCGCTCTCCCAGGAAGCTCTCGCGCTTCCGACGAGCAAGCTCCAACTCTCAAAGACTCCTCAAGACCTGTCCCGAGTCCGAACTCCCGATACCAAAGCTCCGGTCGAAATCGTGAAGGAAAACTCGACGAATTCGACCAACTCGACCGATTCGACCAACTCCAGCCTGGACGCAGCGTTTGCGGCTTTGCGGAAGTGCGAATCGGGCGGGAACTACAAAACAGCCACCGGCAACGGCTATTACGGTGCTTACCAGTTCGACCCAAGAACCTGGCGAGCGTTGGGCTACTCGGGTCTTCCCAGCGATGCGCCACCGGAAGTGCAAGATGAAGCGGCCCGCAAACTCCTGGCTAAAGCTGGCTGGGGTCAATGGCCCGCTTGCAGTCGCAAACTGGGCCTGCGGTAGTCCTTTGCGTCTCCAAGGGGCGTCTCGAAGGCGCGTCTGGCGGGTGGGCAACCGAATAGGTCGTTTGGCCCGGATCCGTGGTGAAATACGATCCCGATGCTACGCTTCGTGGTTGACGACTACACTCAGTGGTGAATTTTGGTTCAGGCGATCACGCTTTGCATCGGAATCGGAGCTGTACGGAGCCTGCCTTGGAGAACGCCGCAAAACCCGACAACCAACGTGTGCGCTCTGCTATCCCCACTTCGGGCGATGCGGTGTCTTTGGCGTTGCTTACAGCGGCCTTCCGTAACCATGACAGCAGCGGTCGCTTCGACGATTTAGCAGTTTCGGTTACCGAAGCGCTGATGGCGGGTCTCGCTGATCGTTGTCTGCTGTGGATGATTTCTCCTGGCGGCGTTCGGAGTCGCCTCGCTACTCCAGCCATTGAGGCAGATCGAGCGTGGCGACCCACCGTTGCTCCAGTCGCTCAGGTGTTGGCGGCAAAACGCACCATTGAAATGGGTGTGGTGGAGGATCTCTATGGCCGCGATGACACTTCGTTGCGCGTTACCGGTGGCGAGCCTGTTGTTCGGGCCTTTGGTCGCTTCATTCCGGTGTCCCACGGTGGCGATGTGGTTGCCGTGCTGGGGGCCGTTCGCAATCCGGGCCGTGCGCTCTTTACCGCAAATGATCGCGCGATTCTTGATAGCGCTGCGGAGCGTCTTGAGGCCGCCTACGCAATTTCTTATGCGAACGAACAATTAGCTTCGCGCAAAGCGCCGGGTCTCATGCACGGTCAAGGCCTTCTACTGGCCGACGATCTTTTGACCCGTTTGGGCGCCATTTCTGGCGATGTGGTGTTTCGGCATTTGTTTCGCGGTGGCACCGAATATGTGAGCGCTGGAGTGTTTGCGTCGCTCGGGTACAGCCCCGAAGAAGTCATGAACGATGCGTTGTTGCTAGATCGTTTGATTCATCCCGATGATCGTCACGTGCTGTACGACATCATTGGGAACGCCGAACTTGCCGATAGCCCGCTGCTCATCCGTGTGGTTCGGCGTAACGGTCAGATTTCTTGGCAGTTAATACGTGCACTTGCCATTATCGATAGTGAACATCGCGTGTTGGGTCTTGAAGGTTTTGCCACCGACGTAACGGCGATGAAGCAAGCTGAGGCTGAGCTGAGTCACCAAGCGCGAAGCGATGCCCTTACCGGCTTGGCCAACCGATTGAACTTCCGCGAATCAACGTCGCGCGCCTTGGCTCGTATCGAGCGTCATCCGGGCATGATGGGTGTGTTGTTCCTTGATCTCGATGGCTTCAAACTGGTGAACGACACGCTTGGCCATGCCGCTGGCGACAACGTATTGCAGCAGGTTGCTGAACGGTTGCGTAAGGCCATTCGTCGTGAAGACATGGTGGCTCGTTTGGGCGGCGACGAGTTTGCAGTGCTGTTAGTTGAGTTGCGCAATGAGGGCGAAGCAACGGCAACGGCTCGTCGTATTCTTGAAGCGCTTGAAGTTCCGCTCATGGTTTCGGGCAGCATGGCGGAAATCTCCACCGGTGTTGGTATCGCGGTTACAACATCAGGCACAATAACTCCCGACGAACTCATTAACCGTGCCGACGTTGCCCTGTATCAAGCGAAGCGTTCCGGTCGTGGTCGCTGGCAGGTGTACGAGGGTGCCAACGGTTCGGCTTCCACCGCGCAGGCCACGTTGCTCACTACTCCTGTTGAGCCCACTCCGGCTACTCAGTCACGTCCGATGATTACCGAGGGCTTGTTGCGCTCCGCGTTGGCTGCGGGTGAATTCCGGGTGCACTACCTGCCAGAAATCGATACGCGCACAGGCAGAGTTTCCTCTATCGAAGCACTCGTTCGTTGGCAGCATCCTGAGCTTGGTTTGTTGCCCGCTTCGGCGTTCATTCACGAGTTGGGTGACATGGATGTGCTGCACCCACTCGGCGACTGGATCATGCGGGTAGCGGCCAAACAGGTGCTGTTGTGGCAGACGAGATTTGAAGTTCCCATGGCGCTGTGGGTCAATATTTCTGCCAACCAACTCGGAAAGCCCGGCTTTGCAGAATCCGTTTTGGCCACCTTGGCCAGTGTTGGTTTTGCGCCACGCGATCTTGGTTTGGATATTCCCGAGTTGGCCCTCAATGGCCTCGACGCTCACCACGATGTAGCGGTAGCCACCCTGCACAAAGCTGGCGTGCGTTTAGCGGTCGACGATTTTGGCGTGGGTGCCGCTTCGCTGCGGACATTGCGTCGTTTGCCGATTTCACAAATCAAGATTGATCGTTCGCTTATCGATGATGTTGACCGTATTGGTGGCGGCGACGATGAGTTGGTGCAGTTGGCCATCAAACTTGCCGGTTCGCTCGGCGCCGAAGTTGTGGCCGTTGGCGTGGAGCGTTCCGCTCAGCTCGATCGTCTGCGTGCATTGCAATGTGCCTTCTTCCAAGGTTTCCTGGCCGGTGAAGCGCGAACTGCAGATGAGATCACCGCGCTGCTCTCCACCGGCCAACTCAGTCTGCCCGGCCTCCAGTAATCTCACTTCGGGACTTCCATTCCATCCCCACGAAGTTCTTTGACCAGGCGAAAGCCTAAGAGCACGAGCCGATAGGCGAGGGCTCAATCAGGCACAGCACAATGCTTTTCGCCACGGCGTCAGGCCGGACGGCACAACCTCGCAGCTCGCAATTCCGCCTATCGGCGCGGCCTCTGAGCTAAGAGCACGAGCCGATAGGCGAGTGCTCAATCAAACACAGCACAATGTTCTTCAAACGGCGTCAGGCCGAACGGCAAAACCCCGCAGCTCTCAACTCCGCCTATCGGCGCGGCCTCTAGACTTACATCGCTTCTTGTGGGTTTGGACCTCGCTGCGGGCTTCGTCAGGCGTGCCGCCCGCAAAGCTACGGCTCCTCAGGATTTGTCCCGAGTCCGGACCTCTTAACCCGACCGTAGATTTTGAACTTGACTTGGCCGCACGGGTTTCACGACGAGTGAAAAAAGGACCCGGCGGGTGACGCAGAAGTAGGGATTCCTTGCCGTCAATAGACGAAAAGCGAGGGCTTTTTGTCTATCCAGTAGACGAAAAGCGAGGGGTTTCCGTCTATCCAGTAGACGATTATGGAGAGGTCTGACACAATGGAGTTATGGCAACCAACGAAGGCGAGATCGGCCGTGCCGTCAGAAGGGACAGCCCGTGGTGGACCGACCCTGACTGGGCAAACCGCGATCGCGACCTCAGGACAGCCAAACAGTCGGGATTGAACTACAACCCAACTGCGCTTGAAGAACTGGCGGCCGACGGCCTCTACCTCCTCTACGGTCCTCGGCGCGTTGGCAAAACTGTTGCGGTCAAGCGTGCCATCAAGGGTCTTCTCGCTAGCGGAATCGAGCCGCTCAAGATCATTCGCGTGAGTGTTGACGGCTGGCGGGCAAATCGGCTCGGCATGCTCTACGACTATGTGACCAAAGTGGCCACTAGCTCGATCGGTTACGGTCGCCGCTATTGGTTTATTGACGAGATCACTGCGTCAACCGGCGAATGGTGGTCGATCATCAAAGACCTTCGCGACAACACGCCGTTCGGTGACGATTGTGTCGTGCTGACGGGTTCCTCGAATCGCAATCTCGACGATGCCATCAAAGCTTTTGCCGGAAGACGGGGCTCGGCGGTTGATCCAGATCGGTGTTTGCTCCCAATGAATTTCCGGGATTTCTGTGCAGCATCGAAAGTGAACATAAGTTCTAGTTTTGATTTGCGTCCCGATGAGTTGTACTCGGAGCTCGGCAGAACGACCTGGCAGCAAATGGAACCTTTCACTGATCCGCTCGTTAACGCTTGGCAGGCGTACCTTGAGGTTGGCGGTTACCCAAAGGCGGTCAGCGACTGGTGCGCACACAACATCGTCGAGCCCCAGACTTGGGGAGCAATTTGGGATGTGGTTCGCGGTGAGGCGGTAACCGACAGCGTAAGCGAAGGGGTGGTTGGTTCGATCTTGACAGGAATCGCTCGGAGGCTTACATCGACGGTTGCGATTCGCCCCATGGCTGAGGATCTGGGAGTTCGGCACGAGACCCTTGAGCGTCGAATCGATGCGCTTATTCAAGCCTTTCTCGTTTGGCGATGCCCTGCTTCGGATGCGCACGGTCGCCCTGAACCGGGTCGGCAATCCAAGCTCTACTTTGTTGATCCGCTTGTAGCCAAATTGCCAGAACTGGTTCTCAATGCTCCTGCTGTCGACATAACGCATCTCAACGAGCAGCAGTTGGGCGTGTCACTGCTTGGTTGGAACGAGCGTGCCCGGCGAGGCAGCTTGCGTAGCGGTGATTGGGTGACCCACTACCGATCCGGCAAATCCGAAATCGACTTCGCCGGACGCTGCCCCGACAACTTGAAGCGAGCCACAGCACTAGAAGGCAAATACGTTTCAGGCACGTGGCGTCGCGAAGCCCTAACCATAAAGAACAGCGCCCTTACCAATGGCATCCTCGCCACCCGCGATGTTCTATCCGTAGACCCAGCTGATGAAGTGTGGGCCGTTCCCTCGGCATTCGTGGCCTTTGCTCTCGGCGGGTAACGGTAGAAGAGTCCAACGAAGATGCCGGAGAACGGGCTGAAGCAGTCGAGCTGTGTCACTGCGGGCGCTTGATCAAGCGGAAGAACAAGTATCGGGGCTGGGTGCGTATGAGTTTGTCGACGCGGGGATCACGCTTTTCCAGTTCGGGAACGGGGTCAGGTTCAATCAGCCGTTCGATCAGAAATCCGGCACTGAAAATCGCAGACGTCATGGCCGTGAGGGGTCGTCGCCAGCACGTGACCGGGTACGGGTTTCCTTGTTTGGTCCAAATGGCCGTCCATTGTTTGATGGCAAAATAGTTATCGCTCGATGCTTCCTGCCAGTCTCCTGCGGGGCTATGCGTGGAGAAGACGATGATTCCGGCTTTCGTAAGTACACGGTGCATTTCTCGAAATACGGATTCCCAATCGCGGATGTAATGCATGACCAGTGAGGCAACGACAACATCCATGGAATCGTTTGGAACCATGGGCAGGCCATCGGCGACGTCGGCGACGAGTATCTTTGCCCTACTAGTACCCACGCGGGATTGAGCGAGCTGAGCCATTTCTGTACTCACGTCCAGTGCGGTAACGATCGCCCCTTGATCAAGTAGCCAACCGGTCAGAATTCCTTGTCCACATCCGACTTCCAGTACCCGTTTGCGTGAGACATCGCCCAATAGCGCGACCGTCGCTGGCCGTTCGTAGTAGCTGTTGAACGGACCGTCCTCGTTGTCAGCCGAATAGTCAGCCGCCATTGCATCGTATTGGTTCGCCGCGAGTTCACCATCGTTCATCGGTCGAATCTAGTCACCTTACGTTCGCCGTGCATCATGGCGCTTGGTGCAGATCACCGAGTAGCAGACGATCCTACTGTTTACCGAGCGAGGACGGTTGGAGTGGGAAGCGATTGAGGAACCGAAACAGTTGCGGATTGTTCTGTGTGGCACCAGGTCTGCGATGGTTGACGACTTGCTGCTCTTTAGGTTTGCTGCATGTCACAAACTCAAATAAGCGCGCTTAGGACTTCGGCTACGGCGCGGTCGGCGGCTTCGAGGGCGCCTTCTACGTAGCCTTGGTAGGTGGTGGCCATTTCGGTGCCCGCCCAGTGGATGGGGCCGATGGGGTCATGGAGTTCTTCGTAGCCTGCGGTCATTACGCCGGGTGGCGCGTAGCAGGAGTAGCCGCCGCCGATGAAGGGTTCGGTGAGCCAATCGTGATCGAAGTATTCGATAGGTGTACGTGCTTCTTCGCCGAAGATTCGGGCTAGGCCATCGAGCACCGCGTCACGGCGATCCTCAAAGGAACGGTCGCTCCACACCACGGCATCGTCGCCACCAATAAATGCTACAAGCGCATAGTGCTGATCGCCGGGAGCAGAGGCATCAAGGGTGTGGTCGATAACCGTTAACTCTGGATCGACGATGTTCACGGGCCGTCCGCGCCAAAAAGGATTCGAATACAACGCGAAACATTTGATGACGGAGCCCATCTCTAATCGCTGCATTAACCACATTCGCCGACGGGGTAACACTGGATCGAAGTCGACGCGGGCAACTTGGTTAGGTGGAAGGGCAACGATCACGCGATCGGCTTCGATGATGGCGTTCTCGGCCACGATCCGAATGCCGTCTTCGCGATGGATGATGTCGTACACCTGGTACCCAAGCATGACCCGATCACCGAGTCTTTCCGCCATACGTTCGCAGAGGGCTGCCATGCCTTCAACAACGCGAAACGTGTGCGACCCACCTTCGGAATTGAACATGGCATCGAGCCCGCCGGAGGTATTCACGCAATACAGGAAGTACAGCATCGAAACGTCTTTAGGCTCAATGGTGTATTCGGTGCGAACAATTTGGTCGAATACTTCGCGCAGGTACACCGAATCAAGATTGGCCCGCTTCCATTCCTCCACGCTCACTGCATCGAGGGCACGGGCATCGGGGGTATTGGAAGGGTGCTTGGTATCTACGGTTGAGGCGAGGTCTTCCAACTTGGCGGTGAACCATTCCCACTCTGCACGAGTCAAACGCGGCATGCGCTCTAAATGATGCGCGCTTATATCCATGGCCGCTGAATCAACCTGGTGAAAGATGTCGAGTTCGTAGTCGTTGAGCAGCTTGCGAACTCTGGGCATTTCAGCTTCAGAGCCAATCCATTGACCGCCCAGATCGAATGCCGTGCCATCGGGCAAATGATGGGTTCGGAGCCGTCCGCCCACGCGCTCGTCGGCCTCTAAGACCAGTACCGAACGTCCCGCGTCCATAAGCGCACATGCGGCCGCCAGACCCGATACGCCCGCGCCGATCACTACGACGTCAGTCGTTTCAAACTTTGTTGCCATGTACATCACACATCTCTTCCGGACATCAAGCCGGTCTTGGTTTCGTGTGCCCCCATTCTCGCTCAAACAACGCCAGCACAGTGGTTTCGTGGTTCACGCTTCACTAGGCGCAGTTCGGCTGCTGATCTGCGGCGCGGCAGGTATCTATCGTCATCGGGGCCGTTGGTGTTTGGCTCCCGGGCCAGGTTGTGATGCCAGGGACGCACTCCAACCACAATCTGTCCACCAGCCACACGCGGGTTGGTAGCTCGTTAGTCACTCTACGTGCCGCGAATCCTAGCTCGACTCGATTGCTTTTCGCTGGGGAGTCCGGCCTAGTTAAGCGATCAGCTCGCAGGTTGCTTGGAGTGTGGGGGCAACTATCGGATTTTAGGGCGGCGCTAGCCCCGGAAGGGCGTAGATTCGATGCCATGAAAGGCGCGCCCATCTTCGTTTCCCGCATGATCGGGCTGGAGCTTTTGGCGTCCGACGGAGCTGGAGTTGGCCGAGTGGTAGACGTGGTGTTCGGCTACCCCGTGGGTGATCAAGCCCCGCCGGTACTGGGTTTCGTGTCTGAAGTGCAGCGCCGACAGATCTTCATCAACGCCAATCGAGTCTCGGAACTGGATTCCAGTGGCGCCCGTCTGCTTGGTGGAACGGTGGATTTGCATCGGTTCAAACAGCGAAGTGGTGAGCTCTTGGCCAAGAAAGATCTCCTCGATAAGCGCATTGGCCGCGAAATTGTCAACGATATTTCGGTTATTCCCACCCGCGGCGGGCTACGGGAATGGTCGGTTGAAGGCGTGTCGCTGGCGGCTACTGGGTTGATCCGCCGCCGCCGCTTTGGGCGTATTACTGATTGGGAAGTGCTTCGTCCAATGTGGGGCGAGGTGGACACTTCGGCGGTGCGCAGCGCCGAGTTCCGTGAACTTCACCCTGCCGACGCAGCCACCCAAATGGCGGCTCTGCCCGAGCTTGAACGTCAAGCTGTCGCCGATGCTATGGACGATGAGGATCTTGCCGATCTTCTCGTAGAACTTCCCGAAGATGAAGCTGCCGCGATGATTGAGCACCTCGATGTGGAGCGCGCCGCGGATGTGTTGGAGGAGATGGACTCCGATGATGCTGCTGACCTTCTGGCCGAGATGCCCGCCGAGGATCGAGAAGAAGTTCTCAATGCTATGGACCCAGAGGATTCTGAATCGGTCCGTCGGCTGCTGGCGTACATGCCCGATACCGCGGGTGGACTGATGAACCCCGATCCGCTGATCCTTCCCGGTTCGGCAACGGTGGCCGAGGCGCTAGCTCGTATCCGCGATCCTGATCTACCTGCCGCTGAAGCTGCGCACGTGTTTGTAACCGAGGCACCGCACCTTACGCCGACGGGTCGTTACCTGGGCCCGGTGGGTTTTCAGCGTCTCCTTCGTGAGCCCCCGGCAACACCCTTGGCGCTTTGTCTCGATCCGGTACCTGAAGCAGTTTCAGTGGATTTGCCGTCTGCTGAGATTGCCCGTCGGCTCGCTTCCTACGATGTAGTTGCCGTGCCTGTGGTTGATGCCGCGGGTCGCCTTCTCGGGGCTGTTTCCGTCGACGATGTGCTCGACCATATTCTTCCTCGCGGTTGGCGTCGGCGCCCCTAATGGCAATCGTGCGAAAGAACCGTGGACGGGCGGAGCAAACCGACGCCAAAGTCCCTCAGGGCACCGGGAGCGGTCGTTCCTCCGATGTTCGTTCCAGCAAAGAACGCGTGCGCAAGCAGCTGCAATCTCGATCGTCCGATTTGGCGGGTGGGAATCCATCTCTGCGCGATCGTTGGAATGATCGTGCTCGAGATCGAGCCCGCCTAGATCTTTCCAAACCCCGTCGTGGTGGGCTTCGCCTCGGCGTGCATTACGACCAGGACGCCTTCGGTCGGTTCTCCGAAGGAATCGCTAGGTTTATCGGCACGGCTCGATTCTTGGTGTTTCAAACGGCGTTCATCATCGTTTGGATCTTTATCAACAAGTTCATCCGCAAGTTTGATGGCCAGCAACTTGGGCTCCTCACCCTCATACTTTCGCTGCAGGCTGCCTACGCGGCGCCGCTGATCCTGCTCGCCCAAAACCGTCAGGCTGACCGTGACCGGGTCTCGACGGAACGTGATCGTGATACGGCCATTCGCACCCAGGCCGATACCGAGTTTTTGGCTCGTGAGTTGGCCTCGATCCGGTTGGGACTTTCCGACGTAGCTACCTCCGATGAGTTGGAGAAGGCCATAGGCAAAGCCATGGAGAAGGTGCTCGACAAGGTGTTTTCGGCTGATGAGCCAACTGGCAAGCCGCGCCGCATGGATGAGGGCCGAGCCTAAAGTTGCGGGTGGCCGAGGCCGATGGTTTACCAGCTTTACCAGCCCTACCCGCTTCACCAGCCCTACAGCTTTACGAGCTTTACCAGCAACAACGACTCACCCACTAACGACAAAGGATGCAGCTATGACAAACATGCTTATTACCGGTGGTGCTGGATTCATCGGTGCGAACTTTGTCCATCACGTGCTTGGGTTGGACGCCGGTCACAACATCACGGTGCTCGACAAGCTGACGTACGCGGGTAGCCGCGAAAACGTGGCCGCTGTTGCCGATCGCATCGAGTTCGTTGAAGGCGATATCTGCGATGCGGAACTCGTAACTCGCCTGGCTGGAGCCAATGACGTAACCGTGCATTTTGCCGCCGAGTCACATAACGATAATTCGCTGTCGAATCCTCGTCCGTTTATTGATACGAACATCATAGGTACCTATAACGTTCTTGAAGCGGTGCGTGCCACGGGCACCCGTTTGCATCACATCTCTACCGACGAAGTGTTTGGCGATCTTGAGCTTGATGATCCGGCCAAGTTCACCGCCGACACTCCCTACAATCCATCATCACCGTATTCCGCTTCCAAAGCTGGCTCCGATCTTTTGGTCCGTGCTTGGGTTCGTTCGTTTGGTATTCATGCCACGATCTCGAACTGCTCCAACAACTACGGCCCATTCCAACATGTCGAGAAATTTCTGCCCCGCCAGATTACCAACGTACTTGATGGAATCATGCCCAAGCTGTACGGCAAAGGCGAAAACGTTCGCGATTGGATTCATGTCGACGATCACAACGCCGCCGTGGTGACCATTATTGAGCGTGGCGTTTCTGGTGACACGTACCTGATTGGTGCCGATGGCGAGATGGATAATAAGTCCGCATTGGAATTACTGCTTACGCTCATGGATAAGCCAGCCGATTGGTATAAGCACGTATCAGATCGCCCGGGCCACGATATGCGTTATGCCATTGATGCCTCGAAACTCGTCAACGAATTGGGTTGGAAGCCGCGTTACACCAGCTTCCACGACGGGCTCGCGGCGACCATTGCTTGGTACAAAGAAAACGAAGCCTGGTGGCGCAAACAAAAGCAAGCCACCGAAGCCAAATACGCAACACTGGGGAGATAACGGGTGAAGCAAAAGCCTGCGGCGATCGCTCGCATGATGGTGACCAGTTCGCTCGATAGCCACGAGACCCGATCGGGTTTAGCGAATCTGCTCGGCAGTTTTCTGCCAACGTTCACCAGCGGAGCGGTCCGCAGCCGTATTTTTCGCACGCTCGGTTTTGATGTGCATCCAAGTGCGTTTATCGAAGCACCGATCAAGCTCATCTCTGGCCGACGCCATTCGAAGGACCGACTCCACATCGGTGCTCGCACTCGTTTTGGCGTGGGCATTGTTATGAATGTGGATGATCACATCACCATTAAAGAGGGTGCCACCGTTGGCCCTTACTGCTTGTTGTACACCACCTCGCACCCGTTTGGTCCTGCGGATTTTCGATGCGGCGAAGAGCTCACCTACGCACCCATCGTTATTGAAGAGGGAGCCTGGATTGCCTTGAAATGCACAATCCTTCCCGGCGTGACCATTGGTCGTGGAGCCGTAGTTGCTACTGGTTCGGTGGTCGCCAAAAACGTGGCCCCCAACACCCTCGTGGGCGGAGTGCCCGCTCGATTCATCAAGGATCTAGACCCGGCGTAGATCGTGATGCGGCTTTTCACGAAGCCCATATCGCTGAGCGCGCAAAGTTGTTCGAGTCTCTCCTTCGCGGCCATGGCTTTGAACAGAATCGCAAACAGTCCAGTTACCCCAACCTGCGCTTCCTCAAGCCGATGGGTCCTCTATCCGGCCCTCCGGGTCAGATTCCGCCAGCAGGTTTCAACCAGCACCGAGTTTGGGTGGCGTCTTGCGCCTTACCAACGGAGAAAATCCCACACAATATGTCCGCATACGAATTATCGGCCGACTAGGCGTTGATGGCTCGCCAGACCTTTTCGGCGGTCATGGGCATGTCGAGGTGCTTCACGCCGTAGTGGGCAAGGGCATCGATCACGGCGTTCTGTAATGCCGGTGTAGCGCCCACGGTTCCTGATTCACCGATACCTTTTGCGCCCAACTCGTTGAGTGGCGTTGGGGTTTCAATAGGTACCCGCACGAACATCGGAAGCTCAGTGGTCGAGATCAGTCCGTAGTCGGCCAGGTTTGAGGTAACCGGGTTGCCGTCTTCGTCGTACACGAACTCTTCAAGCAGGGCTTGGGCGATACCTTGGGCCAAGCCACCGTGGATCTGTCCTTCGGCGATGAGGGGGTTCAAAATTCGTCCTGCATCGTCACAGGCAATCATTTCACGAACCCGTACTTTGCCGGTTTCACTATCGACTTCGACGACCGCTATGTGGGTGCCCGAAGGGAAAGTCGCTCCAGCTTGGCGAAAGTCATGCTCGCCACGCAACGGTTCTTCCTTCGAGGCAGCCAACGCCGCCACATCCTGCCAGGTTCTGCGAATACTAGGTACCCCTAGTACATGGAAGGCTCCCCCGCTGGCCGTGTCAAGCACCACATCATCAACGTTGGCTTCAAGAAGTTCTGCGGCCAGCGCTCGGGCCTGATCCTTCACAACCGCAGCGGCTCCAACAATGGCTGAACCGGCGATCTGCAGCGAGCGCGAACCGCCAGTTAAGCCACCTCTCGGGACAACATCAGTATCGCCGTGCACAACTTCGATGTCGTCCATGGGTACACCGAGCCGATCAGAGATGAGCATGGCCCAGCTGGTGTCGTGACCGGTGCCGTAGGGTAGAGAACCTGTAAGTGCGCGAACTTTTCCATCGAACAGAATTTCTACGCTTCCATACTCGGGCGCGCCACCGGCTCCCGTGACTTCAACGTACATGGCCACGCCTATGCCCAGTTGCACGGGATCATTCGAAGCTCGTCGCGCTGCCTGCTCAGATCGTAAGCCTGCATAGTTACTGGCCTCGAGGGCAAGATCGAGTGAAGCTTCATAGGAACCGGAGTCATACGTGGCCCCACCCTTGGATGTGAACGGAAACTGACTCGGTTGAATGAGATTCTTGCGACGGACCTCGGTTGAGTCCATGCCAATTTCTGCGGCGAAGCGATCAACGATTCGCTCAATGGCCGCCGACGCTTCCGGACGGCCAGCACCCCGGAACGGTACAACCGGCGTCGTATTGGTAAGTACCGATACGGACGAGAAGGCGATGTTGTCAATGTTGTACACGCCAGGCTGCATGAGCTTGGTTAGGTTCGGCAGGTAGGCGCCGTAGCGAGGGTAGGCGCCGCTATCTTGCAGCACCGCCAGTTCGTAGTGGGTGATCTTGCCATCACGAGTTCCACCCATTTTGGCGGTCTGAATTTGTGCGCGCCCGTGACCGAGGTTAACCATGTCATCAGAACGGAAGCTGGTCCACTTCACTGGTCGGCCAACCCTTTTCGCTATCCAGCCCAGCATTACATCTTCGGGATACGGCGTGGCTTTCGCTCCGAATCCACCGCCCACATCGGGAGTGATCACGCGAATCTGGGACTTGTCGATTCCGTACGCGCCGGCAATGAAATCGCGGAAAGGGTGCGGACCTTGACAGCTCGTCCAGTGATGAAGCCGACCATCCGCTGACCATGCTGCCGCCGCGTTTCTCCCTTCGATGGGAGCCGGGGCGATCCGGGAATTTACGATGCGCTCGGTGACCACAACTTCGCATTGCGAAAAGTCAATCGGATCGCCAGCAGCAATCGACATAGAGATGTTGGATTCGTGCCCCGGGTGCACCAGGGTGGGGTTTGCCTCGGAGCCCTCGGGGTTGACGACAGCCGTCAGCGACTCGTAATCAACGACGACCAATTCGCCGGCATCGGGACCCTGGCCGATTTCTTCGGTAACGATGGCCACGATGGGCTCGCCGACGTATCGCACGGTATCGGTGCACAACCACGGTCGGGGCATGGATTGCGGGAAGTGCGGGGCAGGAAAATCGGTTGGAAAGTTACCCAAGCCCTCCGCTGCCTCGGCCCCGGTAATGACCGCCAAAACGCCCGGTGCCTTGAGGGCCTCAGAGATGTCGACAGTGATGTTGGCGCTAGCCATCGAGGCTCGCACGAAGAACACGTGCGCAGCGTTGGCGAGAAGCGGATCACGCACGTCATTCACGTACGTTCCGCCCGCAGTGAGCATTCGCGGATCTTCTTTGCGGACAACCCGGTTCCCCAGGATCGAATGCGTTTTAAGAGCGGCCTGCTGAGCGGTGTCGGTCATGCTTAGACCTTACCGGGTCGACTCCAAAGTCACCTACCAATCCTGCGTACTAATCCAACGCAGAGACTGTTCGGGCAGGGTGTTTCCCGCTCTAGTGCACGTGCGCGTAAATCATTGCGTAGTGTCCTGGTGGAACTTTCCGCGTTGGTGCTGGCAACTGAGGTCAAAACCCTACGCAATGACTTACGCTTCCCTGCACTAGTGCACGCAAGCGGAAGTTCCTCGCGTGTCGCAGCCCACCGAAATTCAAGAACCGCAAGTGTTTGCAGAAGAGGAGACAAGCGAGGAACTTTTGCGGCGATGCGCTAGGGCCAGTTTGGTTTCGCGCCAGCTCAGGGTTTGATCGAATCGTTCCGACAACTCGTTGCAAATTGAGCGGTTGGCCAGCCGAGTCGACGCGGGCCATGGGCTCAACGAGTGAACCTAGTGCGTCGGCGCTGAAGGGCTTTCTACTGCCGCTAGCAGCGTAATATGAGGGTTGATCATGGTGCGGTGGCCATTGCGGTTTGCCAGCATTCCTTCGGCTGAAAGCAGGGTTCCGATGCCAATTCCGGCAATGGCGCGTCGGCCGGTGAAGACCAAAATTAGTTCGCCGGTTTCGTCGGCAACGGTTGCTTCAAGGCTGGGATTTCCACCGAACGGTTGCACACGGACCGCGCGGATACGGCCGGCAACGGTGGCACGGGTACGCAACGGAACCGACCCAATCGTCATCCGATCGGTTGGCAAATTGCTTGTGTCGGTCATCAACGAAGCAGGACGACTTTCGTGCATTACCACCGCGCCCAGCCGAGGATCGGTGTTGGTGGGAACCAACAACGTGGTCTCCGCAGAACTCAACGAGCCAAGGTGATACGGCACGACCGTTACGTTGCAATGTGGAATCCCACCGAGAGCTTTTGTTATGGCACTTGACGAACGGTCATGCAGGAGGCGATGCCAAGAGCTTTCGTACTCTCGACGGGGAATAAGCACGCTTACTTCTGTGCCACCACGTGCCAGCTCCGCTAAGACCTGATCAACTGCTGCCGTTGGGATTCGTCGATCGGCACACTCAACAACGTCTAGGGCAATGTTGGAGAAGCCAAGCTTGCGCCAATCCTCAGTGAGCAGGTGAGTCTTCCAAGGATCAAGATCAAAGTGCACAGCACGGAAACCGGTAGGGCGCAAACCTCGGCCGTACTGAATGGCTCGAGCTGCTGCCACGTCAAGATGATCGATAAGTACAAGTACTACATGCCGTGACATTGCTGGGGCAGAAGCCAACATGGGCGCATTCTCAACGAGTTCAGCGCTTTCGGTTTCATACGCTTTGTTCAGCCGCATCAACCCAACAACCATGATGGGGATGAGCAACATGATGACCCAAGCACCTTCACGGAACTTCACCGCTGAAACAATGCCAAGCACCAAGAACGAGAGAGCAGCACCAGTTGCATTAATGAACAACCCCATCCTCCAGCCCATTTCTTTATGGGTGGCGTGGTGCTTGGCCATACCCGCTTGGGAGAGAGTGAAACTGGTAAAAACGCCAATGGCGTAGAGCGGAATCAGTCTGCTGACGTGACCGCCAGTAGCGAGCAACGTTACGATTCCAGCACCGGCTAGGAAGAGAATGCCGTTTGAAAACACCAAACGGTGGCCGCGGGTCATGAACTGGCGGGGCATGAAATTGTCGCCAGCATGAAAGCTGGCCAAACGAGGGAAGTCGGCAAAGCTGGTGTTTGCGGCAAGTACCAAAATGAGCATCGTGCCAGCTTGTAGCGCCAGGTACAAAATCTTCCCAGCGGCCCCGCCACCGTAAATAGCTTTACCGACCTCGGAAATAACTGTCGGCGTACCTTTTTCGTAAGGAACAGCGTGCACCTTGGCGGCAAGGACGGTGAGGCCCAAAAACATCACACCGAGCAAGCCGCCCATGATCACCAAGGTGTCTCGGGCGTTCTTCCACGATGGTTCGCGAAACGCCGGAACACCGTTAGAAATCGCTTCTACGCCGGTTACCGCAGCACCACCGGAACCAAACGCTTTTAGGACAAAGAAGAGTCCTGCACCCATGAAAATGTCGGTGCCGTGTTTTGTACCAAACGGCACCATGCCCGCGGCTTGGGTGTACTTGGGCAGAGAGCTGAAGAAGATTCGATATGTTCCAACTCCGAGCATCACAATCATGTTGAGCACGAAAAAGTAGGTAGGTGCCGCGAATAGTTTTCCTGATTCCTTCACTCCGCGAAGGTTGCCGTATGCCAGAATCAGCACGAAGGCAATGGCGATAATCAGCTTGTACGGCTCAAGTGCACTGAACGCAGAGGCCAGTGCGTCGGTTCCTGCGGCCACGGAAACGGCCACGGTCAGCACGTAATCCGTTAGCAGCGCCACACCAGCGACCTGGGCCGGGATGAGCCCAAAGTTGTCTCGGGTCACGATGTAGGCGCCACCGGCGCTGGGATACGCCTTGATGGTTTGGCGATACGAAAGGATCAGGAATCCCAACACCACCAACAACGCAATGGTGATGGGCGTAACCAGAGAGAATGCAAGTACTCCTATGACAGGCACGAGTACCCGCAAGATCTCCTCCGTTGCATACGCGCAAGATGACAAGTTGTCTGAAGCGAAAACGGCGAGTGCGGTTGGTTTGCCGAGGCGTTCATGGGCGAGTTCTTCGGTATGCAGTGGTTGACCGAGGACCTTCTTCTTCAGCCGGTAGCTCGACGATTCGGGGAGGTGAATTGTTGGTCGCTGACTTGACACGAAACCGATTGCCATCGGGGCCCCGCTTGGTATTGCCGAACCGTCGCTGACGGATTGGTTTCTCTGGTCATTTGGGTCGAGCCGATCGAGAACAACTCCGGTTGGATTACTCATACCTCAACTCGACCAGAATTGGCTATCGACGACAAGATCTACCGTGATGAGATGGCGTTAAGAAGGCGTAGAGATACCTTGAAGAGCCTGGCATCCAGGGTGAGAGAAACCTTCGCAATCATCGCAGTACCCCCCGAATGCGCGACTACCAGCAACAAAAATTGCTCACGACTTCCACCACCTTTCGCCAACTCAGAACAAGGCGGGACTGCGAGGGATTGCACGCCAGGGCGGGAGTCAGCGCGGGAAGGGCGCTGGAAGAACAATCAGCTCATACAAAGAATCGATAACCGAGGCCGGGTTCTGTCACGATGTGTCGAGGCAGCGCTGGATTTGGCTCAACCTTTTGTCGAAGGTGCGCTAGATGGACGCGAAGATAATTGGCCTCCGTTCCAAATTCTGGGCCCCACACCGCTTGTAGGATTTCTCGTTGGGTGATCAATCGCCCGGGATTTCGCGCTAGATGATTCAGTAGTCGCCATTCGATTGGGGTTAGATGTGGTTGCTTCCCGTTGGACAGCCGCACTGAACCCTGGGACAAATCGACGGTGAATGAGCGAGTTTCAATCAACTGCTTGTCCTCGGAATCGCCGAAGGATCGGCGCGACAGCGCACGAATACGAGCAAAGAGTTCGTCAACGCCAAAGGGCTTTGTGACGTAATCATCGGCACCGAGATCCAACGCCAACACTTTGTCTGCCTCTGAACCACGCGCTGTGAGCACCAATATGGGAACCTTGCTCCATAAGCGAACCGCAGCAATCACATCTAATCCATCTACTTTTGGCAGACCCAAATCAACCACCAACAGGTCCGGTTTAAAGGTAACCGAACGGGCAATGGCCTCTTCGCCATCGGATGCTTCTTCGACCAAATAACCTCGAGCCAAAAAGTTGAGTCGAAGTGTCTTTCGCAGCTGCGTATCGTCTTCGATAACCAACACTCGCTTTTGCTCAGAGGTAGTCATCGCGAACCGTGGATCCCTGGTCAATTCGTAGTGTGGCTGTCAATCCGCCGCCCGGAGTGTCATCGAGTCGCAACTGAGCTCCGAGGGTTTTCGCAAGTCCGTCAGCAATTGCCAACCCAAGACCCATGTTGTCACGCTGCGTGAGATCACCAAGGCGATGAAACGGCAGACGAGCAGTTGACCGTTGAGCGACCGAAATTCCTGGGCCTTGATCGATTACCCGGATCAGAAAGAGATCACCGAATCGCTGAGCTTCTAAGGTGAGTCGTTGACGGGCACCACCTGAGATTTCGGCTGTGGCGTGCAGAGCATTGGCGATCAGATTGTAAATTATGCGCTCCAAAAGCATCGGATCACTGAGCAATGCCGATGCATCCGGGCCGATAACGATATCGACTCGATCACGATCAACTCCATCGAACGCTCCAAGCGCATGGGCGAACACGACAGAGGTTTGAGTACGCACATGCTGAGCCCTGATCACCCCTGATTCCAGTCGACTCATCTCCAACAGTTCTTCAATCAGACGGTTGAGATGGTCGGATTGACCGTCAATCGTTTCCAGAAATTCTCGCTGGTCATTCGAGCTCCAAGCAATGTCGGGTGAAAGTAACGAGGTGGCTGCTGCTTTGATTCCAGCCAACGGGGTACGCAGATCATGCGATACCGTTCGTAGAAGGGCTGTACGAAAGTCGTTTGCTGCGCTCAGTTGAGCGGCACGTGATGCCTCGCTAGAGAGATCCTGCGTTCGAAGACCGTTTCGAATCTGATCGGCGAACACGGCTATCAACCGATGATCATCTATGGAAAGTTGGTCAGCACCGAGCCTCAAGGTTCTTTTCGCATCGAGCGCGATACTGAGATCGTTATCGGGGTGAAAAGGGTGAGGATCGTTCATGACCGTAGCAGTTCCCGTAGGTGCTATGTATGCATATGTTAAGCCGAGCCCGATGCGCAGCTGCTCAATGAGTTCACCCGTTGGATCCAGTGAACTAATGGCCGTCGCACTGGAACGCGCAAGTATCTCTGAATCGTGGCGAGCACGCTTGGCGTCCAATGCTTTGGAGGAAGCTTTACTCACCAAGTAAGCAACAATGAGTGTGATCACGCCAAATACGAAGAGCGCTACCAGGTCACCGGAATTTCTTACGGAAAATGAGTAGTAGGGAGCAGTGAAAAACCAGTTCAATAACAACGTCGCCGTAACCATGGAGACCACTCCCACCGAGAGTCCTCCGGCCGCTGTTGCTACTACAACAACCCCGAGAAATAGCATGAGCTGGCTTGCGCTGCTTACGTGATTGCGAAGGCTATGAAGAATGATCGTAAGGAACCCCAAGCCGAGGATGGACAAGGCTCCGGTAGCAAGTTCACGTTGACGTGATGCAGAGGTTCTTCGTAGTGATCGCAGCACGGGGCGGCCTCGATAGAAATACTCCCC
>JAYTWN010000476.1:0-6150 GCA_043743435.1 Acidimicrobiia bacterium | reverse complement strand
CGAAGATCAACGATGGTGTCACCAAATACTGGTAGCGGTGCGGCTTCGGCATGGCGAAGGTCGAGCACAACGTCGATAGTGTCGTCGGACGAAGCGTCGGTTGCTTTGATTTGTTTCGCTTCCTGAGCGATGTTGGTGGTTTGCGCAATGGCCTCGACGGCGCTCTGCTGAGTTTTGGAGGCGAAGTGTTTGGGCAACGACATCTCTACGAACGCAGCAGCAAGCAACGTGGCACCGAGTTCGACAATAACGATCATGCCTGCGCTGGTTGAAAGTCGGGTAGCTCCAGAGACAGCAAGCGAAATCATGAGCGCACCCGTCGCCAAGCGAGCGATTGAACCAATTACCAAAGTATTGGCGACCGTTCGGTGGAGCTGATTGGTGACCGAACGTGCTTGGGCAAAGGCGACAGCTCGGAGGGCAAAATCGACCATAGCGATGGAGATCAGCAGGGGCTTGGCGAACGCGGTTGCCAGGGATAAACCTTGGGCCAGTACCGACATAACCCAAACCGCGGCCATAGTTTTGAGGGTGCGGTTGAGCTTGGCATCCACGTGCTTACGGAAGAACGGAACGAGCTGGAATGCGGCGTAGAGGGCAACCCCTCTGCCCGCGAAGCTCAAAACGTTGAGAGAAGCGGTACCTTGCGAACGGAGCACGAATCCAGCGATTCCAGTGCCAACAAGCGAGATCCCAAGACCAGCCATCAACTCTGACTTCGCTGTATCGGATGAATTTGGGCCAACCTCGTCAAACGGTTGGCGGTCCTTCATCCGACCGGCAAACGGGACCGACGAAGTTCCGCGGTTGGTCTTCGCGTCATGTCCTTCGGGCGATGCAACGGATGTTTCGGAATTAGTCATGGTTATTCTTCGGCTCCAACACTTCGGACCTTTACAGTTCTGAATGCAATTTCAGAAAGACTTTTTCCCGAGTCCACCGAATAAGCGCAAGCCACAGTTTCGACTCGAGACAAATCTTGAGCCGAACCAGAATTAACGGGTAGAGACTTGACCGCTAACAAACCGGATGCGACCAGCTACGTTCACAGCATGATCACCCAAGCGTTCGTAGAAGCGGGCGACCAACGCAAGATCGATTGCCACGGGTAGGGGTAGTTCTGCTTCGACAATTTCTGCGATCAGGGCCACATGGAGTTCATCGAGCTCGTCATCATGATTGCGCATCCGACCATACGCCTCAGGATCGCGCTCGGCATAGGCCTTGGCGGCTTCCATCCACAACGCGGATCCAACGGTGCCCATTCGCTCGACCAGGCCGCGTGCCCGTGGTGATAAGCCGGTAGCTAAATCACGAATAGCGCGCTTGGCAATGTGACGAACGAGATCGCCGCTGCGTTCTAACTCCGGAACGATGCGCAACATCGAAAGCAGATAGCGCATATCTGTGGCGACGGGGGCTTGCAAAGCAAACTGACGTTGCACCATCTCTTCAATGTCGAGATACAGCGAATCGATCAGACGGTCGCGGGAGATGATGAGCACCGCAGCATCGTGATCAGAAGCAAGAAGTGCATCGGTGGCGGCAGCCATGTTCTCGCTAACCAAACCAAAAAGCTGCGTAACTTTTTCATCGATGTCGCGTAGCTCTTGGGCAAAATCGCGTTGCTTCATTGATGCTCCCATCTCAGAGTTGTCTCAAAGTTGTCTCAAATATCAGCCCGAGCAGCTGTGAGACCTTGCCTCTTGAGTTTAGGCATCCGAAGGGTGTCGTGTGCGGGTATTGCGCAAGGTCAACCAGATTGTTGGCCTGTTGGGAACCTGTGCCCAAGAACTTCTTTGACCGTATACAACAACATCATGATCACGACATCGTTCGTTCACTTTCCAATGTTGGGCGTGTCTAGTAGAACTACGTGGGTGAGCGCACTACAGACCCCTCGTGATGCCCGGTTGTGGTTGGAAGATCGCTTTGATGCTTCGCTCACCCTACGAGCATGGTGGGCGCTGCTGGCCGATGTTGGATTGGCGCAGCCTCACTGGCCCGTTGCCTGGGGAGGTTTGGGCTGGGGTGCAGACGAGATTGCCGAGGTGTCTCAGTGGTTTGCCGCAGTTGGTGCCATTGGTGCCCCGACCGGGTTGGGAACACTGATGGGTGGTCCGGTGATTCTCGCCTTTGGTTCTGATGAGCAAAAACAGCGCCTGCTTCCTCCGTTGGCCAACGGGACTGAGGGTTGGTGTCAGCTCTTTAGTGAGCCCGGCGCCGGTTCCGATCTTGCCTCGCTGTCGACGAAAGCCGAACGTGATGGTGATGAATGGATCGTAAGTGGACAGAAGGTCTGGACTTCTGGTGCTGCGGGCAGTGCCCGTGGCATGCTCGTTTCGCGAACAGACCATGATGCGCCGAAGCATCGCGGGATGACATACTTCATCATCGAGATGCGCCAGCCCGGTATCGAAATTCGCCCGATCAAACAAATGAACGGGCGATCCCACTTCAGCGAAGTGTTCTTTAGCGAAGCTCGGGTTTCCGATGCGGACCGGATTGGTGCGGCGAATGATGGCTGGGCTGTCACTACGGCGACACTGGGTTTTGAACGGTCGGGGCTGTCGGCACCCGATGGCATTCCCGGTTTACGACCACCGGCTGGGGAGTTGGCGGGCTGTATGGATAAAACGATCGAGGAACTCCGCTCCGTCGGTATGGCTGCGGGTCAGGGTGGAAACGCCAAGGTTGATCCGCCGGATGAAACGGGCGGTTTAGCTTCAACCTTGCGAGCAGTAGCCCTATCGACTGGTGCCGACCGAAACATGGTCAGTCGACAACGATTGGTGGCGGTCGAAGCGACGGAGCGGATGGCCACCTATGGAGCCCAGCGCTCAGCCGCAGCTCAGGCGACCGGAGCCCAGCCAGGGCCAGGCGCCTCTTTGGCAAAACTGGCGTGGACCCAGGGCTTGGGCCGGGCCCGCGATGCCGGAACGTCGATCCTCGGTGCGCATGGCATGTTAATGAACCACGAAGCTGACGAGTCGCCTCTCGAAGCGGGAACCAACCAACATCGGTTCCTCGGAGAGGGAACAACTCAACGTCCTTTCCTCGGAGAGGGAACAATCCAGCACTTTGCGCTTACGATTCCCTCTGCGCGCATAGCAGGAGGGAGCGACGAGGTGCAACGCAACATTCTTGGTGAACGGGTGCTGGGTCTGCCAAGGGATCCTCATTCTGATTCCCAAACGCCATTTCGTGATTTGCTCCGCTCATGAGCCCTAGTGAGAAGTCCGACTGGATCGTTGGCCCGATCCGCAACGGGGTAAACCTGTCGGCAGATGCGTCCGAGGGAATTCACAACAACGAGGTGGCTGCGGCCATTGGCTTTCGCGGTGGCACCGTCGCCGGGGACATCCACCTCGATCAGTTTGCTCCCGTACTCATCGAGGCCTTTGGTTCTGCCTGGTTCGAAACCGGTTCGCTTTCGTTGTACTTCAAGCTCGCCACCCTCGATGGTGAACCTGTTCTCGCCAGGGTGCAGCGACCATCGGTGGATACAAAGACCGGGCTGAGCACCGAGAGCGTTTTGGCCGAGATGACCACTCCCGAAGGCATCACCGTGGCCGAAGGTACCGCTGGAATTGGCGCTGCTTCGCGGGCGCGCTCAGCACTTCGATCCCGTGACCTGCGCGCTTGCGATCCATCGTCACTACGCATACTGCGCAATGTCATGATTGGTGAAGCACTCGATCCAATCGAGCTCTCACCGCGAGGTCCCGAACAACAATCCCGCTTGTCCCGAGGGCTGATTTCGGAACCCTTGGCTTGGTACTCCGGAGATTCACCATGGGGTGGCCCCATCGCATCACCGCTAACCGCCGCGCATCTTTTGCATTGGGAGGTGGCACAACCATTATCTGCGCGCTTACCAACGAATGTCGGCATGTTTGGTGCGATCGAACTTGCCTTCGTGAACGGTCCGCTGTTTCTTGATCAGCGTTACGTTGTGACCGGCCATGTGGTTGCCGTGAGTGATTCGCCAAAGACCGAAATTCTTTGGTACGACACCGAGGCCCGCAATCTCGAAGGTGAACTCGTGGCCTCGTGTCGCATGATGACGCGGTGCGTGAAAGCTTCAGCGCCTTTGTACGACGAATTCTGACTGGCCCGGCACAACCGTTCAATTCCGTTTGTTCACTCAGAAAATTGTGCTCGAAGAAGGCGGTGTGGCTTCCGCCGAGGTCATGTCTGCCAAACCATCAGAAGACTCACACCAAAACCGAAAGATGGCGAACAAAGCGACCGTCGCGACCCAGAGGCGGTAAAACCAGCACGCTTACTCACACCAAAACCGAAAGATGGCGACCATAGCGACCCGATGGTGCTTGCGCTGTGTTGTGCCCTTATGAGCCCTGATGCACCTCGTTGCGACGGCTGTATCCGGTTGTGGCAGGTTGTTTCCGCCCCGATTTTGTAAGTAGTTCAGGTTCCGTTCACCTTTCGTACAGATGCCCGCAACCCGCGTGGTGGAGCATGTCGCATATGACTGACGCAGCCCTTGGCAGCGGCCCCCAATCAGGACCAACAAACGATGGACAACGACAGTTGTTTGCGCCGGTTCGACGGTCCGATAAAATGTTTCGAGCCATAACCACCGCGGCGGCTTTTACCTCGTTGGTGGTCATGGCCCTCATTGCGTTCTTTTTGTTCAAAGAAGCGTGGCCGTCGCTGCACAAAGCGGGTTCGAGCTTTTTCACCGCGTTTGGTTGGACACCCGACGATGAAGGAACGAAATATGGCATCGCCGCCATGCTTTTTGGCACAGTCATGATTGCGTTGATTGCATTGTTGGTGGCCTTCCCGGTTTCGGTCGGTTGCGCGCTGTTCATCAATGAATATGCGCCATTGAAAATCCGTCGACCGCTCATTTCTTTGATCGATCTCCTAGCGGCTATTCCCTCCCTGATTTTCGGCCTGTGGGGCTTGGCCTTTTTGCAGCCGAAGATGAACGGCATGTCGCAATGGATGAACGATTATCTGGGCTTTATCCCAATGTTCAAAGCCACGTTGCGCGGTATTTACGGTTCCTCGATTTTTGTCTCGGGAACCATTCTGGCCATCATGATCATTCCCATCATCACCTCGGTTTCGCGCTCAGTCATGGCTGAAGTTCCTCGTGTGGATTGTGAAGCAGCACTTGCCCTGGGTGGAACCCGAGCGGGAATGGTCCGTGAAGTGGTGCTGCCGTTTGCGAAAAGTGGCTTGGTTGGATCGGCCATGCTCGGGTTGGGTCGAGCGTTGGGTGAAACCATCGCGGTCGCCCTCATCCTGTCGAACGATTTTCGGGTGCCTTCGTCGTTTATATCTCCGGGTGGAGCCTCGGTAGCTGGCACGATTGCCAACAAATTCTCGGAAGCATCAACCAATGGTCGCAGTGCATTGATCGCCGCAGGGCTTGTGCTCTTCGTCGTCACGCTTTTGGTCAACATCGTTGCTCGAGCCGTGGTCAGCCGATCAAAGAAACCCGCAACGGCTGGGAGGAAGTAATCATGTCGACGGCAAACCCACCAGTGGGAACTCCGGGCCCAGGTTCAATTTCCGGTTCAATTTCCGGTTCAATTTCGCCAGCCTCAGTTGGTGCGTTGATGAAACCTCGCAAGACCCGTCAGTTCGGTTTTCGTGAAGTAGCTCAGGTGAGCGCCTGTCTAGTTGGGTCAATGGTGGTTGTTGCTGCGCTGTTCGCCGTGACTCCTTTGGCGGGTCCTCTGGGATTCGTGCTCGTGACCTACGCTTCGTTTCTTGCAGCGCTGTACGTGCTTGGGCGCCTGACTATTGATCGCAAGGCTGGCATTGATCGTGTCGTCACGGTGATCATTGGATCCGCGGCGTTAGTTGTTGCCGGACTTCTCGCCCTCATCGTTGGCTACGTGGTGTTCAAGGGTGCCCCCACGCTTCGGCTGAATTTCTTTACGAAAACGCTCGCTGGTGTGGATCCAAGTGCAGCCGCAACCGTTGGTGGTGGACTGAACGCCATCGTGGGGACCCTTTCGCAGGTCGGAATTTCCACGTTGGTTTCTGTACCGTTTGGAGTGCTTACTGCGGTGTATCTCAACGAAATAAAAGGGCGCTTCGCGGGCGTCATTCGAGTACTCGTTGACGCGATGAGTGGCATCCCTTCCATCGTGGCTGGCTTGTTTATCT
>JAYTWN010000475.1:0-4084 GCA_043743435.1 Acidimicrobiia bacterium | reverse complement strand
TTGTCGGCAATTTGGTCTTCGTAGCCGTCCACACGCGATTGTGTACTGCCAGTGCGGACCGCAGCGGAAACGGCAATCTGCATTTGCGACAAGCTACGGAAGTAGTTTCCAAACTCAAGCAGCCCAAGGGTCAAAAAAACCAACAAGGGTGCAACCAGCGCAAACTCAACCGCAGACGCGCCACATTCACTCCGGCGATCTGCCTTATTGTTCGTCTTTCTCGGTTTCGATCGCTGATTTGCCATGCTTTAAGCCCTCAGGGTGTTCTTCGGAACCAGGCATGGCGACCTTGAGCACTCAGTGTGGACTTCTCATTACTTTTTCCCGGCGTACCTACTCAGTAAGGCATATGGCCTAGCCGTTTTCGGGAAAAAGGAACACCTCTACAGACAAGCTCGAATACAGCTCGTAATTTTTGAAGGAACCACCCGTCGGGCCTTCAGTGGCTTTTTACCTCAGAGCACGAGCCGTTAGGCGAGTGCTCAATCAAACACAGCACAATGCTTTTCGCCACGGCGCTCAGGCCGGACGGCAAAACCCCACAGCTTTCAACCCCACCTATCGGCGCGGCCTCTTAGCTTAGGAATACGAAGCTTCTAGCCACCAGTCGCCTCCCTCCACCACGAGAAGGTAAGCAGCTCCGTTGCCAGTAACAATTTGCACCCGTGCTTGACGACGTGCCGACACTGGATCCCACCATCGCTCTTCCAACGGCCAAGGACCGGCCCAAGATTCGATTGTTTCAAGCCCCGAATACGCAAACTGACCCTTCCGTGGACCCACTACCCCAGCAGCGCTCCCTTCCCGAGCCAACAGCTTCGATCCGCGGTGATTTGGCTGGGAACCTGCCTCACCGACTGACCACGATGATCCGCCGACTCCAGCTCGTGGCTTAGGAAAACCCATCCGATCAACTAAGGGCATTGAGCTCGATGGCGGGCTTGATGGCGAGCTTGATGGCGGGCTTGATGGTGAGTTCGACCTGGATCCTTCGATACTCATTGATTGCGGTAGTTCAACCTTGACCGGGATGGCGCTAATTACGCCGCGGGATGACACCGTGATTTGCATACCGTCGGCACCGAAGACTTTGATGGGAAGCGGTAGCGGATACACGGTGGTGGGGAGCGGAGCAGGGAGTCGGCCAGGCCAGGGTTGTAAGGCGGTTGGTGCGATGATGCGTTCATCGCCCCACGGGGTGAGTTGCACCAAATCACTCGGACGACGACCACCCGTAACCGTAATAGTGCATACGGATTCCGGGCCGAGCAGGGCTTGTACTCGGGCGAAGGCACGGGCGGCTCGTTCATCGTTGGCCGATGCGCCACCCCACAAACCCAGTTGACGGCCCTCATCGGGAATCACTTCATCAGGCGAGAGTCGCAGTAAAGTAAGTCCACCACCCTCGGAGGACACCCCCGGGTACCCCCGAACATCAGGCATTTCGGCGCGGTCGCCATCGGGATTGGCATGAGGGCCTTCAGATTCGGCGTAAGCGCGGGCTCGTTGTTGCAACCAACCGTCGAGCTGCCAACGCATCCGATCCGCCAATGCTGCAGCGCTCAACCCACCGGCCGCTCCAGCGCGTTCGTGACGCCACAAACGGGCAAGATGCAGACCATCTTCGGTTTCAGCTTCAATCAAAATACGCGTGCAGGCAAGCCCATTGGCACTCAGCCGATCGGTAAGTTCTTCAGCCATGGCCTTGGCATAAAACGCTGCGGTATCGATCCGTTCGACGGGGGGATCCAACTCGGTCTCCACCACCAAATCGGCAGGTGGTGTGCGGGTATTGGGGATGCGCTCATCAAGCCCACCGGCTAAGCGCCACGCTCGTTCCCCCACCGGACCAAACCGCGCCAACACGTCGCCATGGGGTAGATCGGCCAGGGCTCCAAGTGTGCGAATTCCCAGTCGATGCAACAGGTCCACGAGGTCAATGAGCGCCAGTCCCTGCGCGTCACCCGTCTTGCTCGCATGGCCGGCCGCGCCCCCTTTGCCCTTGGTGGCTGCCCGCTTTGAGCTTCGCGCTGCCTTCGTCACGGCCCGTCCACCCTCGACAGCAATAAGTGCACGTAATGAATACCCGCTCAAAAATTCGCGACTCCCTCCGACTCGAATTACCGGCACCTCAGAAACCGGCACCTCAGAAACCGGCACCTCCGGAACCAACGCTCCCGGCGCAAGTATTGGCACCTTGGGAACTGGCATCTCCAAAACCAACGAGCCCAGCGAATCGCTTCTAGACCCATGGCTTGGGACCCTTGAGTCATCTGGAGTTGCGCTGACAAGCATCCGTCGCACCGGCGATCGGGCGGCGAGGGCGGCGGCGAAGGGACCGTCGGCAATTCCCAAGCGAACCGGTGCACCCGTGGCACGAACCGCTTCGAGGATCTTGGCCGATAGCGCCTCATCGCCGCCGAAATACCTCGATGGCCCAATCGTTGGAAACTGGCACAATCCGGGGCGGACAATCTCGATACGCGGTGTGAACGCATCAAGTGCCGCGGCTACCGGTTCAAACACCCGCGCATCCCGGCCGGGGTCGTCCTCAATCAGGGCAATATCGGGGCATCGACCCTGCGCCTCGCGTCGACGCATCGCCCGCACCACCCCAAACGCCCGAGCCGACGCTGAAGCGGCCACGACCCGATTCGCCCTCAGAATCGCCAGCGGATACCCAGCTTCAGTCAGCCCATCCCGAATTGCTGCCTCCACAGGCCAATCTGGGCACCAAACCACCAACGTCCGCACCCCATTCCCTCGAGACGCGCTCCCTCCCCCAAAGGATTGTTGAGATTCAAGGTCCATTCCACCATTCTAGGCGAACACACGTTTGTCGTAAACTGCGAATGTTAAATCGGTGCTTCCCCGTCCGTGCCGGCAGTGACCGCTGGGTCGAATGGCCAGGTATGGCAGGCCCCTGATCCGAAATCGAGCTCCTTGAGGCGAGGAAAATGGACAGGTTGACGGATCGGCCGAAAAGCGCCAGCCCGATCGCTCCGAGTGCGTGATGCTGGATACATGACTTCACCAACAAACGCCGCCTGCAAGGCACGATTCCACCAGATGCACGCTTCGGGCACGTTCATCATTCCCAATCCTTACGACATTGGTACCGCCCGCCTCCTCGAAGGCATGGGTTTCACGGCGCTCGCCACCACTAGCGCGGGCTTCGCCGGAACGCTCGGACGACTCGATATGGCCATCACCCGCGATGAGTTGGTCCCCCACGTCGCCGCACTGGCCGCTGCCGTTGAGGTACCCCTCAATGTCGATGCGGAACGATGCTTCGCCGAAACCCCCGAAGGCATCGCCGAAACCATCGAGTTGCTTGCCGATGCTGGAGCCGCAGGCATCTCCATTGAGGATTGGAATCCCGAACGCAACCACATCGACCCTCTCGAGATGGCAACCGCCCGAGTGAAAGCGGCAGCAACGGCAGCTCGGGCTCGTGGCGTCGTCCTCACTGCACGGGCCGAAAATCACCTCCACGGCGTGACCGATTTAGGCGACACACTCAATCGTCTGCGCTCCTACCTTGATGCCGGTGCCGCCGTGATCTATGCGCCAGGTCTCACCACGCCCGATCAGATTGCCCAAGTCGTAGCTCTTGGCGCACCCGTCAATGTGCTCCTCATGCCCAGCACGCCGACCATTCCGCAGCTCACCGACCTAGGTGTCCGACGTATCTCCACCGGTGGCGCCCTCGCCGCCTTCGCCCAAGGAGCCATGGTCGCCGCCGCGCAACAATTGCTCGATGTGGGCATGTACACCGCAGGTAACGTCCGCCCACCAAAACCCCTCACCGACCAAGCCTTCCGCCCTCGCTAACCCTTCATGTAGTGCGGCAACCGGCGTGAGTCGATGTGCAAGCTTGTGAGTAGATATACACGTGCAAATCGGCACACGAGCATGCACTTCGATACACACCTTCAGCCGAACCCCACTCGGCAAGGCTTAGGGCATCATATTGATCGTTCACTCACCGCTAAGGGCTCACGCCAGGATAGATGCGGCGGTTCTGCCGGCTCCGTGCGCCCCAAGCGGCGTCCTCGTCCTTCCGGTGGGGTCAGGCCAGCGA
>JAYTWN010000474.1:0-3422 GCA_043743435.1 Acidimicrobiia bacterium | reverse complement strand
GAAGCAATGACCCCATACCAAGCATCACCGGGACCTAACTCACGTTTACCTACCTTGACCGAGTTTTCCGCCATTAATAGCGTCGCGTCGAAACTGGCGCCAGCGGTACTGCCCTTGCCGATAAAAGAACAACGACGCTTTTGGCAATCGGCGAGGAAACGATCCAGCTCGGTTTCAAAGCCCAGCGCTTGCCTACGGACTCGTTCGTTGGAATCTGCAGTTGGATCCAACACCCCGTCAAGCACGAAGGCCCGCACGCGGTTCGGATAGGCATTGGCATAGGCCGCACCCAGCAGCGTGCCGTACGAAAACCCCAAGTACGAGATCTTGGCTTCCCCCAACGCTTGACGGATGGCTTCCATGTCTTTCACCACGTCCGCAGTGGACACATGATCGAGAACTCCTGGGCTGTTTGCCGCGCAGGCCTCGGTAAAGCGCTTCGTGACGGCCATCAGCGCATCAAACTCGTCAGTGGAATCTGGGGTTTGATCGGCCGAGTACAGCATTTCGGTCCCCGCCGGACCAAGACACTTGATAGGCAGAGTACTGCCCACGCCTCGAGGATCCCAACCAATAATGTCAAAACGTTCCCGAATTACCGCGGGCAGCGCACCGCCTTGCAGTTGGCGAGCAAACTTCCGTCCCGAAGCACCCGGTCCTCCCGGATTCACCAGTAACGAACCAATCCGCCGCTTGGGCGAAGTTGCTGCGATCTTGACCAACTGCAAATCAAAGGTCGCTCCATCAGCTTTGGCCCAATTCACCGGTGCCTGCAGAGTGGCACATTCACCCCCTTCACCATCGACGCACGAAACCCAACGCTGCGCCAAAGATACGGCAGCGGCTTTGACGGGACCCGCCGAGATAAGGGGCAGCGCCAACAACGAACCTAACGCCAAGACGCCACGCGAAACGGTCCAACGGTGCGTCGAGCGAGTCTGCCCAACGGCGGCGAAACGCCAGCCTGTGCTTCTCTGCCCTGGAACCTGATTCACGTGTTCATTCTTGTCGGAGATTGAGAGGTCTGGCGATGTGATTGTGGAGATTGCCTACGCGCGGCAGCCCGGCAGCCCGGCAGCCAGTGACCGTACTCAAACGGTTCCGAAAGGATCGCATCATTCGCAAGGGATCGACGAACCGTTGCGATTACTCAATTGGTCGTTCGAACCATTTGTGCCGCAGATTTGCTCTGGTTTCAGAAAAACACCAACTTCAATTATGCAGCTTGAGGCCGCGTAATCTCGATACCCAGGTACGGTTCCCAATCAGCCCTCACATTACCGACGGCTACGAGCACCCACGTCAAAGCATGCGGGGCTTGAGGTTTGCGTCGCAGCGACATCGTGGTGTGTTCCAGCATTTTGTCGCTCTTCTTGGCATTGCACGGTTGGCAAGCGGCGACGACGTTCTCCCACACGTGTTCCCCACCACGGGATTTGGGAATCACATGATCAATGTTTTCGGCAGCCGAAGCACAGTACTGACAGCGGAAGGCGTCGCGCACGAAAATTGCCCGTCGGTTCAACGGCACCCGAGAACGGAATGGTACGCGTACAAACGAAACCAAACGAATAACCGATGGCATGTCAAACACGGAGCGTTCGGAGCGCATTGGTTCCTCTTGCGCTTCAATGATTTCGGCTTTTTGGTTCAGCACCAAAATGATGGCCCGACGGACAGGCACCACGCACAGCGGCTCATAAGAAGCGTTGAGTACGAGTGCGCCGGCCATGAACTACCCCAAAAACTTCCGGTTTGAGCGGCACCAATGGAGAAAGTCCACCAAATCGTGAGGTCTCACCTCAGGATTCGAGCCATCGCCACCAGAATTCGTTTGTAACCGAAACCGCAGATACTCAGATGGAGGCGCCGGAATTGGTGGCCACGTTCTCCACCAGCCGGGAGCTGCAGAGCGGTTGAGCAGCCGAAGCCCCTCGCCCCAAAGTGCAGGGCGTTTCACCACGGCCCACGCGGCCGTCATCATTGACGAGGTCGGAACTCGGGGCAAGGCTAGACGCGTTGCAGCCGCCATCGACGCAGCAGACGAACCTGCCTGCAGCTGGTCACCGTGGCGACCGTTGACGTTCTTGCGTCTCGACATAACTTTCACACCATTCCCGGCGCAAGACATTAGCCGCGCTCGTACGCTTTGGCGGGGGGTTTTTGACCCGTGTTAGCTCTTCGATGAGGCCCAAGAACCGGCGTCGGCTCGTGGTTCTTTCGGGAGTCCAAGGACCTGTTCGCCAACGATGCCTTTTTGCACTTGCGACGAACCGGCGTAAATGGTTCCGGCTCGGGCGTTTAGGAAGGTAGAAGCCCAGGACATGGTGGAGTTTGGAGCACCCGAGTCATCGGTTCCAAATGCCGACGATGGCATACGGCCCTCAGGAACCAGGCCGTTCATGCCCATGATGTCCATAGCGAGTTCGGTGACCTTGAGGTGATACTCGCTCCAGTTGAGCTTGCCAATGGACGATTCCGGACCTGGATGTCCACCCTGAAGAAATTGGGTGAGAGCACGCTTGCCCAAGAACTCCATAATCCGAACCTTTGAGTAGCACCAGGCCAACCGCTGACGAATGTTGGCGTCTTTGTCTTTCCCATACATGCGGGCAAGATCAATGAGTCGGTCAACTTCTGCTTGGAAACGAATCGACTGAGTGGCTGCTGCTTCGCCGCGCTCGTAACCAAGCAAGGTCATGGCCACGGCCCAACCGTTGTTGACGCCGCCAATCACGTTGTCTTTAGGTACCCGTGCATCGGTGAAAAACACCTCGTTGAATTCGCTCTCACCCGAGATCATCTTGATCGGGCGAACTTCAACACCGGGCTGACGCATATCGCACAACAAAAAAGAAATGCCCTTGTGTTTTGGTGCATCGGGATCGGTGCGGCAGAGTACGAAAATATGATCAGCCAGGTGACCGGCCGACGTCCAAATTTTCTGACCGTTGATGGTCCATTCGTCACCGTCGAGCACAGCTCGAGTACCGAGATTGCCGAGATCGGACCCTGCGTTGGGTTCGGAGTATCCCTGGCACCACAGATCGTCGCCAGAGAGGACGCGGGGAAGGTAATGCCGTTTTTGTTCTTCGGTTCCCCAACGCAGCAAGGTATTGCCGAGCATCTGGATGCCAAAGGTGTCGTTGGCGCCTCCGCCAGGAACACCAGCTCGGGTGAATTCTTCAGCCAGCACGACGGTTTCGAGGGGAGTGAGGCCCGCGCCGCCGTACTCCTTTGGCCAATTCAGGGCCAGCAAATTGTTTTCGAACAGCGTCTTGCGCCAGTTCTTCGCGAAGAGCTCAAGCTCTTCGCCCTCCAAAGTTCCAACACCACCAAAGCCCTCAGGCAAGTTGGCGGCGAGAAACGAGCGGATCTTGGCCCGAAAGACGTCGGCTTCGGGCGGGTAAGTCATTTCCATG
>JAYTWN010000473.1:0-2389 GCA_043743435.1 Acidimicrobiia bacterium | reverse complement strand
CTTCCTCAACCCATTCAAATACGGCGCACCTCCCCATGGCGGGTTTGCCTATGGCATCGACCGGTTAACCGCGATTTTGGCGGGCGAAGAGAACATTCGTGAAGTCATCGCTTTCCCGAAAACCCAGTCGGGCCTCGATCCAATGACCGGTTCGCCCACACCGATCATCGAAAAGCACATGATCGAACTCGGTCTGCGCTCGTTGCCACCCAAGGCGTAGTTTCGGCCCGGGATTCCTCGGTTCTTCTTTGCTGATCCATCCGGTCGCCTGTTGGGTGACCGGACTGTTTTGATGCAGGTGCGTCGATTCGGCTTGCCGGTGGGGTGCATCTCGGGCCGCTAACCTCTGATCCATGAATTCGAAGGACCACGTATTGCGTCTTGCTGCTGCTGAGCGGGAGCTTCGCACTATTTCCGATGCCAAGCTTCTCGATCTGATTGACGGCAGCGAAGAAAACGTCCGCAACTGGGTGGCGAGTCTGGCCGGTGGCGCCGACGACGACGGAAACATTGATATCGCTGGCGTTCGTGGGGCGATTTCGCGTGGCCGTATGAAGGGTCTGCCCGACAAGTTCATTGCAAACGTGACCGATCCACTCCTGCAGGACTGCATTGAAGCATTGGGTGTGAATGCCGATTTCCCGTCGGTTGATCAGTTGGAAGCCGTGATGCCGGGCCTCGTTTCCAAACATGGTGTCGGTGCGGTTCGGTTGATGTTGGCTGGAGCGGTTCTGGGTGAGGCGCCGGCGCTCATGGCTATTGCAAAGGTGCTTAAGACCTCCCCAACGCTTGTGGCCGTAGCGCTTCCTTAACCCGAAATTTTGGTGACGAATTTCTTCGTTGCCCGTGGTTTGAGGTAGCTCTTTGGTTCCTAGTTGTAGCTCTTCGCTCGAGATTCGTATGCGCCGTTGCCTCAGGGACGGACTTCTGCAACTCGCAAAGCGGGAAGCAAACGAAAGTAGTGCTGTGGCCAACCGCCCGAAGCGCCGTTGGCTAGGAAAGAACGCCAAAGGTGAAGCACCACAGCAGCGCCGTAAGGGTGAGTCCGTTGGGGATTCGTCCGGCAACGATTTCGGTTTTGACCTTGTCGACGGGGACCCATTCGATCCGTTCGGCTTCGCTGGGGTCGCTGGGTTCGCCAACGTAGGTCGCGCCGGTGGCTGCGAACAGTTCGAACCGGTGATCGCCAACACCGCTTACCGGGGAGTAACCCGTCAAATGGGTGAGGAGTCCGGGCTTCCAACCGGTTTCTTCCACCACCTCGCGGTAAGCGGCCTCGGCTGGGGTTTCTCCGTCATCGACCTTGCCTGCGGGGACTTCCCAGCCCCAATCGTCGGTAATGAACCGGTGGCGCCAGAGCAGCAAAATGCCCTTTGCTGGATCGTGGACGACAACGCCTGTAGCCGCCGCTGGCATCCGGACCACGTGGTGGTCAAAGCGAACCGCAGGCTTGTCGCCAATGGCGGGAATCTCCACATCGGTCAACGCCAACGTGACCCAAACCGACTCGTACAGTTTCCGTTCGCCGTGCACATCCCATCGCATAATCCAGCCAGTCTACGAGCGCAACCGTTCGTCACAAGGCCCCAGAAAATTGTCACACCTCGTCTATACCGCGGCATCGTGAATCCCCAAAGACGATGGCGACTTTCGGGCGTTTGTTGCCGCTCGCATGAGTCGACGGATAGTGCAACACGACCTGGCTCAACGTCGCATCGCTCTTGGGCTAACCCAAGACCAGATTGCCAAGCGAATGAGCCGTCGCAGTCTCCGATTGCTTGCATCGAGGCGAGTGAGCACGACGTGCGAGTCCACAGGCGTGAGCGTTCTGCGGGCGTGCTGGGTTACTCGTCGAGTTGACGTTGTAGGTTGCTTCCTGATTGGTCGATCGACCACGCTGCTGACAAGCGCAAACCCTTGCGTAGAGCGGCCCTGTGTGAGCGTTAGGTTCGGGTGGTGGTTCGTGGAAGGCTGGGGGAGTGGGACAGATGACGACTGCCGGGCTGCTGGCCAATCCTGATCGACGACGGGTGTTTGCTGCCTTGGTGCTGGGTTCGTCAACCTATGCAGGCTTGGCGGAGGCAACCGGGTTGGATCCAAAGGTTGTGACGATCTGTTTGGAGCGCATGGAGTCGGCCGGTTTTGTGAGCCGTGATGGCGACCACATCGTGTTGCTTGAGGAGCAAATCGCTACTGAAGCTCGTGCTCGCGCAACGCCAACACCCGGGGTGGCGGTCGATGGTGACGCGGAACGTCAGTCAGTGATTCGCACCTTTTTCCGTGACGGACGGCTGACGCACATTCCCATGCAGCACAAGAAACGTTTGGTCATTTTTGATGTCTTGGCGCAGCGCTTTGACCCCGGTCAGCTCTACTCCGAAGCGCGAGT
>JAYTWN010000472.1:0-4460 GCA_043743435.1 Acidimicrobiia bacterium | reverse complement strand
ACCGAAGGCGGCTTGGAAACCCCAGTAGAGAATTCCATCGTGATGGATGGCTCGCAGATGAACCAGATCATCAAGATCGACGCGTACAACATGCAGGCGACCGTGCAGTGTGGCGTGCCGCTGCAAGTGTTGGAAGATCAAGCACGGCTCCTTGGGCTTACGACCGGGCATTCACCACAATCAAAACCGGTCGCACAACTCGGAGGGCTCGTCGCCACTCGAAGCATTGGACAGTTCTCCACGCTGTACGGCGGCATCGAAGACATGGTGGTCGGTTGCGAAGTGGTATTCCCCGGTGGGCAAATTTCGCGAATCAAGAACGTGCCTCGGAGAGCTGCGGGGCCCGACATTCGCCACATCGTGATCGGCAACGAAGGTGCCTTGTGCTTCATCGCTGAAGTGACCGTGAAACTGTTTCCGTATATGCCGGAGAACCACACGTTCTTGGGCTGGACGTTAAAGGACATGAAGACCGGATTCGAAGCGCTCCGTGAAGTCATGGTTGCTGGCTACAAGCCCTCCGTCGCCCGTCTGTACGATCCCGAAGATGGCCAACTGCATTTCTCCAACTTTGCCGCGACCGACGATTGCATCCTGCTGTTCCTCGCCGAAGGCAATCCCGGTATCGCCAAAGCAACGGCTGAGGGCATCGCCGAAATTATGGCCAAGTACACCGAGTTCACCCCTGTCGACCCCAAACTGGTGGCCGAATGGTTCGATGATCTGGTGTGGGGCCCAGAAAAGATCACCAACGAAGACACCCGTATTCGCACAACCCGTAACGTGAATCGCACCACAGAAATTTCGGGCGACTGGAGTTGCATCAACGACATTTACATGGCCGCTATCGCCCGTATCCGCAGCGAAATCAAGGGTCTCACACTGTTGGGTGGACACTCTTCGCACAGTTACATCAACGGCACCAACATGTACTTCAACTACTTCTACGATCTCATCGATTGCAAGCCCGAGGAAGAGAACGACAAGTACTACTTCCCGATCATCAAGATCATTTGCGAAGAAACGCTGCGTTTCGGCGGCTCAATCGTGCACCACCACGGCATCGGCAAGGCTCGTTCGCGTTGGGTGAAAGAAGAATATGGCTCATCCTATGCCATGCTCGAAACTCTTAAGCGCGCCTATGATCCCAACGGCATCATGAACATGGGCACGATCATTCCACTCAAGCCGTAAACGCAGCTCGTCAGTTCCAAATTGGTTTCTTGCCCTTCGTGCAGGGAAGCAGAAGTCATTGCGTAGTGTTTCCGTCAATCCCGAGCACTACTGGGAAATTCACACCGAAATAGCTATGCAATGACTTATGCGAATACGCACTAGAAATTGTTGAGGGCAAGAAACTCGTTGGCCCAGTGATAATGATCGAGCAAGCCATCGGTGGGCCGGCCAAGAATTCGATGGGCGACATACAGGGCTTCAACAGTAGCCAAGCCTCCATCAGGTAATTCACCGGTCGAGGAGCCGCGCGGATATGCCGTATGCACACCTTGTATTGAACGTGTTTCTAGGTTTCCAAACGGGACCGCCAAATCCTCAACCCAACGCCACGTTCCATCGAGCAAGAGCAAACCCCGGTCAGCGTCGGCAGAGGTCAAAGGTGGAGCGTTGACATCGAGGCGAAGGTAGCCCTCAACCGTTCCAGTAGCCCGTTCAGCGGTGGAACGAGCAAACCGCAAACCTGGGGTTCCACGCAACGGCAAGATCGTGCATTTAGAACGACGCTCTTTGGGGTGCACCACAATCACGGTTTCACGATCAGCGCCTGACCAGCTCTCACCGTAATTACGAACGACTCCCACCCCTCGAACCGTACAGGGTGCGAGCCTGTCTTTTGGTCAGTTGATCGTGTTGTCTTCTCGAAAGTTTGTGGATTCCCGCGATGCCTACGGCTTAACGCTTGATGCCGACAGCGCCACAGCACAAACCATCGTTGCCGAAGGTACCGGAAGCGACAATCGCGCTGTCACCAAGCGAGCACGATCAGCATAAAGGGCATTGCTTTGCAGAAGCCAACCTCCGCTTCTCCAGTATTCGCCGATTTGGCCTTTACAGGGGCAAACTCCATCATGATTGCCCTGTTCGCCTTGGCAATGCTGCTCGCCGGAAGGCTCCTCCTCCGAATGAGTTCCAAGCGCAAGTAGTTGCCAAACTGGGGCTGAGCTACAGCGCCGCAAGGACGAAATCTACAAAGCCAGTTGCTTCGAGATGCTGAGCGATACGGTCAAACTCCCGATCAAGCTGTTGCGCCCAGTCCTGCGAATCCGAAGCCGAAGACGACGAAGACGACGAGGAAGACGACGAAGAACTCTCCGAAATGCTATGTTTACGTAGGGTTGATATCCACCAGGTGCGAAAGTTGGTGTCTTCCAAAAGCGCATGGGCGTACACACCAACGATTCCATCTTGTTTCCATCCAACATCGGGGCCATCCACGTCAAAGATTGGGGTGGCCCGAGAACCGGCCACGACCGTGGTTACTCCATGATGGATCTCGTAGCCCAGTATCTCAGCACGCGTATCTTTCAGTTCCCCAGAAAACAGTTTCGTCACTTTCTCAAGAGCAAACTCCGTTTTGAGACCGAGCAACCCAAGCCCCACAACATCGCCGCCTTCCAGCTGATGCGGATCGCTGACTGAATGCCCCAGTATCTGCATTCCTCCGCAGATCCCAAGGACAGAGTCACCTCGTGCCAGCAGCGCCGAAACTTCCGAGGCGATCCCAACCGATCGCATCCACTCGATACTTGCCGCCACATTGCGGGAACCTGGGAGAATCACGGCATCAAAACCGGTTAAGGAACCACCATTGCGAATGGTCTCGACTTTTACTCCCTCAACCGAACCCAGCACATCAAACTCATCAGTGTTTGAAGCATAGGGGTACAAAACAATTCCTATGCGGACAAACGAATCCAAAGTGTGAGAGGAACGATCTGCATTGCGAACAATCAAGCGATCCTCTTCGGGCAACTGATGATGAATCCATGGAACAACAGCAACCGTCGGGATACGGGTCTTGGATTCCAACCAGTCCAGGGCACCACCTAATAGCAGCGGGTCACCTCGGAATTTATTCAGTACAAACCCCTTCAGCAGCGCTTGTTCCTCAGCAGCTAGACAGTGCCACGTTCCCAGCAGATGAGCGAACGATCCACCACGATCTATATCGGAACACAAATAACTATGTGCACCTACGGCTAGAGCGACGCGCATGTTCACAATGTCACTGGCTCGCAGGTTCACTTCCGCCGGGCTACCTGCACCCTCAATCACCACGACATCAAAATCTTCGATTAGCGATTGCAGTGAGGATTCCACCGCAGGCCAAGTGAACCGCGAACGTTCCATCCACGGAACCGCCCCCACCTCAGGAGCAGGACGCCCATTCATGATCACCGCGCCCCGCACATCGCTGAGCGGCTTGATCAGAATCGGGTTCATCCGGACATCGGGCTCTACCCGAGCGGCCAATGCTTGGGCATATTGGGCACGACCGATCTCAAGACCGTCCCGAGTGACGGCCGCATTGTTGGACATATTTTGCGCTTTGAACGGCGCAACCCGAATTCCACGATTCGATAGAGCGCGGCACAGCGCCGTGGCCAGAAACGATTTGCCCGCGTCGCTGGTGCAGCCAAATATCATAATCGGCGCTCGTTTCACCCTAAAGACCGTAGTTGGTCCGGAACGGGTTCCAATCCGGCGGAGGGAAGATGCGCGCGCCGGAAAGACACTTCACCAACGTCGACTTGCCGGCACCGTTATCGCCAACCAAGCCAACGATTTCACCGGCACGAACGGACATCGATACATCATCCAGCGCTACAACACTTCCGTAACGCTTCGAAATGTTGCGGGGAACGGTGAGGCGAATGGCATTGGAGGGGCCGCCACCAACCGGGCCGCCTCCCGTGAACACGATGGAAAGCCCGGCGCAGGGGCCCAGGGTAATCAGGGTGGGAATGAACGGCACCAGCTTGGCGCGGTTGATAAGGAAAGCATTGATGAGGCCAACGAAGGTTCCGGGAGCAACAGCAACCAGTGCGCCGAGGAGCAGAGTCACGTTGGCGCCCAGCCATGCGTGGTGAGGTTGCGCATAGCAAGTGCACTTACTACGCCGAAAAACCGTAGATTACAGCCAACCGAGAGATCAATACCGCCAGAAACGATGACGTACATCTGGCCAGCTGCAATCAACGCGATGGCGCCGAAGTCGGCCAGAATATTGCCAAAGACCGCGGTGGTGAAAAAGATGTGGTTGCGCCAAGTGAAGAAGACAACCATGGCGAGGTAGACAAGAAAGAGGACAACTCTGTGATCTCGGTTGGTGGGTCCAGCACGCTGACAACGTCGTTCACTACAGTGTATGCGGTTCGGCATCCATTCATTCGACGCCAAGCCGCTCGATGCCAAGCCCTCCCTTCCCAAGCCCTCCCAAGCCC
>JAYTWN010000471.1:0-4982 GCA_043743435.1 Acidimicrobiia bacterium | reverse complement strand
TGCTACGGCCGAAACCATTCCCGACCTTGAAGTGATGACGGCTTTTGGGCAAGCCAGCCTTGGTGCCTCCGAGGTCACGGCCATTCTTGACGATGCCCTCAGTCGACAACTCAACCTCGGCGCGGCACGCAACGTTTGGCGAGATCAACTCCTTGCTGCCACATGGCGTGCCCGCTTGGCTCGAACCGACCAACCCGAACAACAATTTGGTTTTACTGACGCGCTGCGCAGCTCCGAAGGTCTCAAGCACTACCTCGATCGCATCTGGCCCAACCAAACCGCCCCGGCAGTGGTGCGTTCACTGTTCGCCAGCAACAAAGAACGAGCCCTTGCCGCACACGGATTGTTGACAGAGGGCGAACAGAAACTTCTTTCTCGCAAAGCCGCAAAGAAGCTCGCCGAAGAACTGTGGACGAGAGCCGACCTGGCCCTGCTTGACGAAGCGAATCATCTCCTCACCGGTGACACGGTGGCGTTCGCTCACGTGGTGGTCGATGAAGCCCAAGACCTCTCCGCTATGGAACTTCGTTTGGTGGCACGCAGAACCCCGGAACGTTCCCTCACCGTGCTCGGCGACCTAGCCCAGGCCACCACGGTTGGCGCACAACAATCCTGGAACGACGCCATGGTTGCTCTCGGACACGGCAAGGCCGATGCCCGCGGTATCGAACGTGATCCGCAACCCGGCTACATTTCGCCCCTGCTGCTTGGCTACCGCGTTCCCGAAACCCTGCTCGCCTACGCCAACCAACTGCTCCCGGTCGCTGCTCCTCACGTTCAGCATTCCCGATCCGTGCGAACCGGTGGAGCCGGGCCAACCGTGCTTTTTGTCGAGGAACCCGAAAACCTGTTGGCTTCCGTAGTGACAGAAGCGGTTCGATTACATCAAGAGCTCGGGCTGGTCGGCGTACTGACTCCCGCCTCCATGGTGGGCGACGTCGCCAGCTGTTTCGCTGCCGCCGGGGTTTCCGCGCTCGACATCACCAAACACGGAGCCATCGAACAGGGTATTGCCTTAGTGAGTGCCGAGGCGGCAAAAGGGCTCGAATTTGATGCGGTGATCGTGGTGGAGCCCGCGGCCATTGTGGCCAGTGGCCTTCGCCTAGAGCCCACGTCGAACGCTGGCCCAGGGTCCGGTTCCCGGCCAGATTCAGTGCCTGGTTCACGGCCAGTTTCAGTCTCTGGTTCACGCCCTGGTTTCGGGGTGGAACCGCGAAGCGACGCGCAGGGGTATCGAATCCTGTTTGTCGCCCTTACCCGAGCGACGCAACACGTTTCCATCGTCCATCACCAAGCGCTGCCCCCAGAGTTGCGCACCTCCGAAGTAGTTCCGGAGTCCGGGCTCGGGACAAATCTTGAGGAGTCCGGGCTCGGGACAAATCTTGAAGAGGCACAAACAGCTTTTTCCGTCCGAGGCGGCCTTGTATTGGTGCCCTTTGTGCACTGATGGCCGTTCGTTGGGCTTTGCTCACATTAGGGGTTTGTTACGTTTGTCGTTTTCGGCAAAAAGCCACACAAGCGGCTGAACGAGCGACAAGAATGAAGGGTAACTACCATGTCTTTCCGTCAATTACGGAAGGAATTTTCGGTACTCGATTCTGTTGTTTGAAGGACACCCCATGGCAAACATTCATTGCAATTCCGGAGCACGTTCCAAGCGGAACTCGCTTACTACGGCGAACCGACTCAGCGTGTTTGGAGTTCTCCTTGCCGCAACGATCTTGGGCGGCGTTTCCCAGTCCGTAAGTGCGCAGACAACATCGACAGTTGTTGCAACCAATTCTTCATCAGAGGTGCCGACCACCACCGCGGCAGGCGGAACCTCGACAACATCAACGACCACCGGAGCAGGTTCGCCGAGCACATCAAGCTCAACGGTTACGTCCTTAGCTCCTGCACCGACCGGGCCGACCATCGCCAGTGGGGGAGTAACAACGGTTCCCGGAACAGACACCTCCAGCACCCTTCCCCCCACCATCGCAACCTCAACCAACACCGCCCCGTTCGTCGCCGGGCGCACGTTGCGAGTCGGTATGCGTGGAGACGATGTACTTGCTCTCGAACAACGTCTCGATCTGCTCAAGTTCCAAGTGGGCCCGATCGACGGCAAGTTTGACTTCGAAACCTGGCAGGGAGTGATGGCGTTCCAAAAACTGAACGGCCTGCCTCGCACGGCGAAGTTCGATGCAAAAACACAGAAGCTGTTCGCCACTGCTACTACTCCCGGCGGGGTTATCCCTAACGGCGGGCTGCCCCGCGTTGAGGTGGATATCACCCGTCAGGTGCTGCTCTACTTCGACAAGTACGGCTTGGCAAAGGTGATCGCCATCTCATCGGGTTCGGGAAAGAAATACTGCTCTACATCACAGAAAACCCAAGCCAAAGTTTGTGGTGACGCCAAGACCCCGCGGGGAAATTTCAAAATCCAACGTCGCATTGCCGGCAAGCGTGAAAGCGATCTCGGCACGTTACTCAACCCGATTTACTTCTCCGGTGGGTTCGCCATTCACGGCAGCCCTTCGGTTCCAGCCGGACCAGCTTCACACGGGTGCGTGCGGGTGACCAACAAGTTCTCGCAGTGGACATACGACAATATCAAGAACGGCACACCGGTCTACCTCTTTGATTGATCGGTGTCCTCCCGGCCGCGGACCGGCTTGTCGCTTCGGTAGAACGAGTTGCCCGGTCCGATCGGGAGCGGTCAAGATCTAGGCGATCGCGCCACGGATGAGCGCGATCGTAAGTGCACTTTGATGTTGGCCCCTGTCGTTGCCAACCGGTCCGATTTGGCTTTGACAGAACGCTCCGGCGCTGGCCACGGATGAGTATTCGCCCACGATGCCAGCATCATGGTGCTCCGAACCAAACAGGTTCGTACTGCGCGAAACGCTCGGAAACATCAGCGCCCCGTAAGCATTCGCATGACCTGGGTCAGAACAGGCAAGAACGGCCATGGCATCGGCCAAACGTTGCTGACATTCGATGCGGGAAGCCTCCGCGTCGTTCACTTGGAACTGCACCACGTCACCCAGTTCGCAGGTTCCGCTCAGGGCAATGGCTTTGGCATTTCGATCAGCACCCAAGACGTGATGGACCACAAAGTCACCGGGTCCAAACTCCCAGGTCTCATCTGAGGCCGATTCGGAGGGATCCTTTGCTGATCTGACGGGCCCCGACTCCGCTACACTTCGAGAGCCATCAGCGGGTCCTTTTCCAACCGGCAAGCCGGATTGGGAATCCTTGGGCAACCCGAGGCCGCCATTCACCACGACTCCGAGGTGGATCCCGTGCCGCAGGAGAGTTCGTTCGTGATCGTCGCACTGCTCAACCGTGCGGTCCAATGCATCCGTTGCCGACGAGCCTCCCATGGCGTAAATCACGTTCCGTTCGGTCTTGGTCACAGTAAAAGGATTCCCGACGGGTCGGCAGCTTTGGGTGACCATGGTCTCGAACACGAATTCCGGACCAAAGGCCACGGCAACGGCTCCGCCGGCCACCTTTATGCCGTTGCGGTACACAACGTTGGAAGCGGCACCCGAAGATTGCGTGCGGTCTCCGGAGCCGGTGCCCGTCTTCGATGCAACTCGACCTTGGCGTGAAGCACTACCAAAGCTCGCCCCAGCAATCGCAAGACCACGAGGTTGGGCGGCAATCCAGCTGGTGGCATCAAAAGAGGCAGCGTCGGCCAGTAGCAGCAGTCCCGAACTTGTCGCAGCACACGGCAATGGTTGCTGGTCATGAGTTCCAACAATTTCGTCGGCGACAGGATCGGCCCAAGGGAGCAGAAATGTTTCGATCGACCCACCTCCCACGGCCCACAGGGCCAACGCCGAACCGTCTTCGACTTCGCTGCCGCACCCCAAAACACCCGGCGTGGTTATGGCCACAAGGTGGGTGGGACGCAACATTTGCTGCACCGCGCCAACGATGTCATCAAAGGTGCCCGTAAGGGGATGGCTTACAAACAGCACGGCCAACGAAGGCTGCGGACCAATGGCCTCGAGCACATCTCCTACAACCTCGCCGGTGGCATGAGCCGGAACAGGGTGCAAGGAAAGGGCCGAACCAAACCGAATACCGCTCACCCCTCAGGTGTAGCACGCCCCAAGTGAAAGCCTCGTAGCTTTCGGTGCCTTCTGTGCCTTTCGTTGCCTCTTGATCACCGTGTTAGGGGCGACGGGCTTTTCCTCATGGACCGCAGCGAAGCCCGGTTGAAAGCTCAGTGCGCGAGTACCGTTGACGGTGATGGAGCCAACACCACCCGAACTGAGCGAACTTGGCGAACCAGGTGAATTTGTCGTAGCCGATCGGGCTACTTCGGCGCTCGACGGCAGCCAAGGTGCCAATCACGTCGCAACTCAAGCTGGCAACCCAACGGTGCTGTCCACCAAGGCCAACATCTTGTCGAACGCGGAGCGCTTGTTCGCTGAGCGGGGCTACGACGGCACCTCGCTCAACGACATTGCTGAAGCGGCAGGAATCCGTCGACCCAGCTTGCTGCACCATTTTGAGTCGAAAGATGCGCTCTACCGGGAAATTTTTGAGTCCTATGTGGCCCGCTGGTTGCAGCGATTGACCCCGGCAATTGATGATCCGATCGATGGTTGGGCCAAGGTAGACGTAGTGCTGGGAAACGGTTTTACGTTCTTCTCAGAGAACCCCGATTTTGTTCGCCTGGTCCGTCGAGAGGCCCTGGCTGGCACGTCGTTACTGGGACCTGAGCTCGGGCGAGCCTTGCGTCCAGGTATGCAACGGGCTTGCGCATTTTTTGAACGCGAGATGGACAGTGGGCGGTTTCGTCGACACGACCCCGAACAATTGCTCCTCACCGGTTATGGGGCACTGCTTTCCTACTTTTCCGATGTGGCATTTCTCGGTGCGCTGATCGGACGAGACCCGCTCGATCACGAGGCCCTCAACCAGCGTTGGCTACACCTCCGTTCGTTTTTTCGTGCGGCACTTGAGCCCGTCGGCAATGAAAA
>JAYTWN010000470.1:0-2435 GCA_043743435.1 Acidimicrobiia bacterium | reverse complement strand
CGACGGCGCGTCGCGTCGTCCCACCTACCGTGGCACCTGCGTCGAACGCCGATGGGCCCCAACTCCGCTTCGCTTCGAGACCCATCGGTTGTGCTTAACCCAACCGGCAAGCCTGATTGGGAGCACCTATTTATCTAGAAGTGGAGTGGCCCTAGACACAAGCAACTGTGCACACAGCCAAGAAATGTGCGCACAGACGACGTGTCAGCCCACAATGTGCGTGTGGCCGCACACACAAGCTCACACGAGGGTCATACGAGAGTCAGACCGGGGCGAGTTCGGAGGCCATTGCGGGCTTGTTGAGCGGGGGTCGCGCTCGGAGGTTCGTATCTTGATCTTGATCGTGATCGGGGGTGCGGATGCGGAGGCTGCCGAATGCGGCGATGAGGCAGAAGATTCCACCGATGATGAAGCTCAGTTGGTAGCTGCCGGTCCACTCTCGAAGGCGGGCGGCACCTTGGGCGGCGATAGCTCCGCCGAGTTGATGCCCGGCGAACAGCCAGCCGTAGATGACTGGACCACGTGTTCGTCCGAAGCATTGGTTGGCAAGGGCGATTGTGGGCGGGACGGTGGCAATCCAATCGAGCCCATAGAACATCACGACGCCGATCAGGCCAATACTTCCGGCTCCATGACCCAGTGCTTCATCGAAGACCAACAGCGCCAATCCTCGCAGCGCATAGTAAGCGAACAGAAGTTTTCGAGGGTCAACCCGATCGGTTAACCAGCCTGATCCCAGCGAGCCGAGCAGATCGAAAATCCCGATGACCAGAAGCAAACCCGCGGCCGAAGCTTTGGTGATTCCTGCATCTTTTGCGGCCGGTACGAAGTGGACCTGCACGAGCCCGGAGGTGGATAAACCGCAGATAAAGAAGGAGCCGAAGAGTGTCCAAAACAGGCCTGAGCGGCGCACGTCGGCCAAGCTGGTGAATGCCAGTTTGATCGGATTTCCTGGCTTCGCGGGTGGTTCGTAATCGACCGGCGCACCATAGGCACGCATATCAATATCTTCCGGCGTATTGCGGATGAACCCGACGACGAGGGGTAGGGCGAGAAGGGTTGCTCCGGCGATGGTGATGGCAACGAATCGCCACGAAAATGCATCGATCAGTTTTGCGTTGAGGGGCACGAAGATCAATTGCCCCGCAGTCGCCGCGGCGGTGAGCATGCCCGAAACCATCCCTCGTTTCTCTACGAACCAAGCCGAAGCCACATTCGCTGCGAGCACACTAGCCAAACAGCCCTGCCCCGTGCCCATTACTAGACCCCATGAGAGCCAGAGGTGCCACGGGGCGGTGGCTTGCGTCGACAACAGCGCACCAACGGCGATGAGCCCCAACGCGATCGAGACCACTTTACGCAGCCCGTAACGAACCATAAGCGCACTTGCGAATGGCCCCATGAATCCAAACAACAAGAGATTGATTGAGGCGGCAGCAGTTACCGCTGACCGGCTCCATCCGTACTCGTCCATCAACGGATTGATTAACAGCGTGATGGCCCCGCGAACGCTCGACGAGAACAACAACACCATAAACGTCGCAATCGCTACCACCCAAGATGGATGTAAACGCTTCTTACCAACCGGCACTTCGATGCTCACTTAGATCTCATTCATCTACAAACTCCCACACAGATCCGCGAAAGTTCAATTGATGAACGTAGTCGATCGACTTCCTGCTCAGGCCGAACATGCCAGCTCAAACTCCGGTCTACAAGCTGGCCAACGCCTCGTCAGCTGGCGAGGGACCACCGAAATTCGCGGCACGGGTAAATTGCCCGTACTGGTAGACCTGGCTATCAGACTTCGGTCGAGCCGGTGCCGATGGCCACAAGGGCGAAAAGGGCTATCGCAAGTCCGATTGCTTGGCGTCGAGTTGGTCGTTCGTGGAGCACCAGCATGGCTAGCAAGATTGTCGGTGCTGGGTAGAGGGCGACAACCGCACCGATGACCGACAGCAAGCCCCGACGCGATGCCTCAAGGAATGAAACTACGGCAAGCACTTCAAAGAGGCCGGCAACGATCGCCAAACTGAGTGAGCGCCGTGAGCCTAGCGTGGGGTTAAGCAGAATCGCATGGCCCAGACCACTCGGCAAAGCACGAAGCTTGCGGCGCTCTAGGAACGACCACAGAGCCAGCGCACCTAGGAAACCTGTCGTTTGCTCAGCCAACACGGGCCATAGCCCGGAACGATCGGAGATTTCACTGAACACAACCGAATGCAAACCGTACAGCGCGCCGGCTATCACTGAAAGTCGCAACGCAAGTCGTTCATTTTTCGTATGCGCGCCGAACGATTGGCGGCCCAACCCAGAAATCATTGCCACGCTGACAATGGCCAGCAGCACTCCAGCCACGGCGATCGGCTTCGGACGTTCCCCAAGTGCAGTCCCAATCACGGCCGGCAAGGAGGCAGCAAGAACCGCGGCGATTG
>JAYTWN010000469.1:0-9794 GCA_043743435.1 Acidimicrobiia bacterium | reverse complement strand
CGCATCAAACATCGACGGGCCCCAACTTCGCTTGGCTTCAAGACCCATCACTTCGAGACCCATCGCTCGGTGCTTAACCCGACCGGCGAGCCGGATAGGCGCAGACACACAAATGTTCGCAAACTTAAACGACGACGAGTTCCTCAGCCTTGGTGTGCTCAGCGATCCAGATTGGCACGCTAGCGGCGGCCATGGGTCGGCTGATGAGATACCCCTGAGCCATGTCGCATCCCAACTCAACAAGCCGGGATAGTTGGTCGGTGGTTTCAACGCCTTCAGCAATGACCTCCATGCCCAACTGGTGGCCCATCGCTATCGAGGCTGCGATGAGGGACCGATCGCGAACGTCGGCAATGTTGCGAGTGAAGGACTGGTCCACTTTCACGATGGACGCAGGAAGGTCGCGAAGATACGACAGTGAGGCGTAGCCGGTCCCAAAATCGTCGATAGAAAGGCCGACGCCCAGTGCCCGCAAATCGTTCAGTGTTTCAAGCACCCTGCCCACGTCGATGGAGCTGCTCTCGGTCAGTTCGAGGTGCACCAGCTCCGGAGGAACGTTGAACGAAGCCAGCGCGGAGGCGATTTGTGGAATCAGATTTGGTGAGCGCAAATCGTGTCCCGAAACGTTGAGCGAAATGGTGACGTCGTCTCCGATTACGCCCCCCGCCCGCCACAACGACAGTTGGCGGATGCCTTGACCGATGACGATAGAAGTAAGTTTGCCTATGACTCCAGAACGCTCCGCTATCGGTATGAAGACATCAGGTCCAACGGGTCTTCCCTGGTTTTCCCAACGGAGCAAACCTTCAAAACCACGCAACCGTGATGGATCAACAACGTCGACAATGGGCTGAAAATGCAGAACAAAATCGTTGTTCTCGATTGACTCACCAATGGCACTGAGCAATGCAAGCCGTTCTGTCGCTGATTGGGCCATCTGGTCGTTGAAGACTTCTATTTCACCGCTGCCTCTGCCTTTGGCTGCCAACAGGGCAAGATCGGCATTGGCAATGAGGCGGTCAACACCTTCGGTGCGGAGCTGTTGAGCGCTTTCGTAGGCGACGCCGACACAAATTGAGGGGCGAATCACTCGTCCGGCCAAGGTAATAGGTTGACGTACGGTTTCGAGAATTCGGTTGGCAAAGCTCACGACTTCATCGGCGCTGTTGCAGAGAGGAAGAATGATCACGAACTCGTCTCCTCCAACTCGCGCGACCAGATCACCCAAACGGCACGCCGCGCTGAGTCGACTGGCAAGTTCGGAAAGGAAGTTGTCGCCTGCATCGTGACCGAGTGTGTCGTTGATGAACTTGAAGTCGTCGACATCACAGAACAATGCGGCAGCGCCTTCGGTGACGTTGGCTGGTCGATTGCGAATGGCGTTCATAGTGGCATCGAGTGCTCGTCGGTTGGCGAGGCCTGTGAGCGCATCGGTGCGCGCTTGGATGGCCAACTGGGAGATGGCCTCGCAGCGGCTGAGTGCACCAGAAATTGTGGCGCTGATGGAGCGAGCGGTTTCGAGGTCTGTGCTGTCGAAGGGTTGATCGTCGAAACGGATGAGCACCGCTAGGCCGCGGAGTTGCCCGTCGATTCGAATGGGGAGAAACAATCCAAAGGCGATCTTTCGAGCTCCGGGAACATCGATCATGTCAAGTAAGCACATATAGCTTGTGTCGCCGGGGCTGACCACGTCAACGTCGGCCGAAAGGAGCCGGTGCAATTCAGCTGTTTTGAGGTCGGGCACTTTGGTGCCAAGGGGAAGCGTGCTGTTCGGAACGAGTTCTATAACGGACTTGGCATCCTTCCCGGGTTCAGACAACCAAACGCCACCCTTAGGACTATCAGTAAGTATGCGCAACGAATTGAGAGGCTTGGCTAGATCTTGAACGATGGTTTCGGGTGTGCTGTTGGAGAGCAGTATTGTTGCCTCGGCAATGGCTGATCGACGTTTTGCGTTTGCCAGCGACTCACGCTGCGAAGACACGCGATCGGTAATATCTTGAGCGTTGACCAGCCAGCCGTGAACCTCGGGATCATGGAGCAAATTGGTCATTGTCAGTCGGTATACGCGTGACTCGCCGGTAATGCTGGTGAGCGGCATTTCTGACACGTAACTCTCGCCTGGCGCCACACCTGTTGTGAATGCGGCAACTTCTGCTGCGCTCAACACTTGATGGGTGAGCACAAATCCTCCGCCGGGTTTTGGTTTGACGCCCATGGCGGCGACAGCCATCGGGCTTGCGTACGTCATGTGGAAGAACTCATTGAGAACGATGACGATATCGGCGCTGTGTTTTAGCAGCGTGGCCAGGCGATTGTTCTGTGCACGTTGCAATGAGCGCCTTGTCACCCAATGAGCGACCGGGTTGGTAGTCACGCGACTGATCTCTTTGGTGATCGCTCGGGCCACATCGGTTGAGCCGTTTGTGGTGAGCACCACGAAACCTGTGCGCACACCCCAATCCATAGGAAGCAGTAGTACCCGTTCGCCGGCGGCTTCTGGAATGAAGGCCCGCCATGACTCGGGCATTGTGTCTTTGGAAAGTTCGAGTACTTCGTGGAGACCATCGGGCTGTCCAGGGGTAGTCCATGGTGCAAAGTCTTCAAAGGGAATAGGTCGGCGAGACACTTCCTCTTTGCCGTCACGATCGAATGCAGCGAAGACGCGAACTATTGGTGTCGCGTTGCTGGCGACGAGCAGCGTGACGGCACTGGAACCAGTTGCTACCAAAACTGCTTCTAAAGCGGCCAGCTTGCCACCGTCGTTGGATTCGTAGCCCTGACCCTCAACGGCTCGAAGGGTTGATAGCGCTTCGGTGAGGGCCGTTCGGTTTGTCGGATCATCCCAGATGGCTAAGTCGGCTTCGCTTGTTCCTTCGCTGGAAAGAACTTGCGCACACATCACGACTCCACCGATGTGTTTGTCCTGAAGTGCGTTGCGCAGGGTGATGAAGACCGTACGGTGGGTGCCGTTGAGATGAATGGCGCGAACCGTATGGCACGAACTCAGAACCCTTCCCGTCACAACATCCAGGAAGCCTTGAAACATCTCATCGTGATCAGAGGGGTGGATGAGTTCGAAAGCAGGCCGGCCAATGCGCTCCAAAGCGGGGTAACCCAGAATGTGCTCAATGGATCCAATGACTGACTTTACGTTCCCTTCTTCATTGAGAATCGAGATGGATTGCCCAAGTGTGAGAAGAAGGTGACCGACTGGAGATTGATCCATAAGCGCACCATCGGCAGATTTTTCAGCAGCATTTACTGTTGTTCTTCTCGTCCTTTCTTCAAGGTATAGGTAAAATCCTCATAATTTGGGAAAAAGCTGTTTCGCGCACTCTGATGCCTTGGCCCGAATCTCATCCCGATCAACCATGATGGCCTTGCCTAGTTCGACCACTTTTTGGCCGTCTACCCAAACGTCCGTTGCTCGGACACCCGGTGTAAAGGCCAAATGCCACGGCTGCATCGGTGCATAACTCCAGCTCACAATGTCGTTTTTGGATTCAGGAAAAAGTGCTCGAGCATTTTCCAGCCAAGACCAAGCCGTGTCGGGTGTGGCCGTGATGTCATCATTACGGTGGGCTACGTAGGCGAGTCGAAATTCTTCGCCCATATCGGCGCCGATACCATCCGTGCCTAAAACGATCGTGTTTGGCCGCCGTGCGGGTGACGAATAGCCGACAGAATTGTTGAAATTGCTGCGTGGATTGTGGGCAATAGACCCGGGCAATGCTCGATCAAGGAAAACGCAGTGGACCAGAAGCCAATTTTCACGGGCGAGTAGTTCCCATCGAGCACCAGCATTAGCGTCGGCTGGGCCCTCGGCCACATGCACATGAACTCCAACTCCCAGGTCGCTGGCTAGCCCAGCCACAGCTTCCAGAGTTTCGTCGGCCAGAGTAAAAGCAGCATGCGCGCCTACGTATCCTCGTCCACCGGTTTTGAGAAAACGCTCGTTCTCGTTGAGGCCTCGTCTTGCAGCATCGGTCATTCTTTTCGGGCGAGCGTATGCGTTGGGTTGGTTCTCAATGGGCACGGGTCCATCACCAGGATGGCGGTCGGTCAGGCCGTACGCACAACTCACGCGAACGCCAACTTCCGCACAAGCCTGGGTGATTACATCGAGGCTGCCTTCGATGGCGTTGGGGGATTCGTGGTGATCGATTATGCAGGTGGTTCCACTTTCGAGTGCTTCGAGCGCGCCCAACTTCGCTGACCAGTAGATGGTCTCGAGGTCAAGCGCGCAATCTAAACGCCACCAAATTTGTTCAAGAATGGCCCCGAAGTTAGTGGGCTGCTTTGGTGGTGCGGGCATACCGCGGGCTAGCGACGAATACAGATGATGATGCGCGCACACCATGGCGTGGGTTTGGTTGGGGAGAAGAATCTCTGACATGTCGCAGGTACGCTTATGAAGTCAGACTGTTGCTAGTCGGCTTCGGAGGCCGCAGCCGACGGCATGCCCATGGGGAGTTTGTTGCGCCAAATTCCATCGACCATATGCAGCGCAGCGGCCACCGCACCGCTGGTGGGCACGAGACCAATTTCGCCCACGCCTTTTATTCCATACGGGCTGCGGGGCTGAGGAACCTCTACCAAAATAGTCTCGATGACCGGTACATCTTTGGGTCGCAAAATACCAAGTGATCGCAACGTCATGTTGGTGGGCTGCCCGAGTTCGTTAGAGGGGAAGTCTTCGCTCAGCGCGTAACCCAAGCCCATATGCACAGAGCCTTCAACTTGGCCTTCGCATAACTGTGGATTCACGGCTCGACCCACATCGTGAATAGCCAATACTTTTTCGATCTTGCCCGTAATGCGATCGGCGATCACAAGTTGTGCAGCATAGCTAAACGCTGAATGAATCAATGGGTTCTCGACGTCTTCATAGAGCGAGTTGGTCCAGTCAACACGCCACTCGCCCTCGTAGTCGATATGGGGTTTGCATCCGTCGGCAATGGCTACCCGGCAAGCTTCCATGACCGAACCGGCGCCCATAAGCGTGCCTCGTGAACCGGTGGTTTGGCCCAGTCCGAGTTCGCGTGTGGTGTCGACGATCACTCGAATTCGTGCTGGATCAATCCCCAGTTCTTCTACGCAAACCTGCAGGGCGACGGTATGAATACCCTGTCCCATCTCAGTCCAACAGTGGCGAACTTCAACGGGGTCATTGGCGCCATCACCGAGGAATCGTATGACCGCTTTAGAAATTTCTTTGAAACCGTTGCCCAATCCCGAGTTCTTCAACCCAAGACCTAGGCCGACGGCTTTGCCCGCAGCGAGTGCTGCCTCGTACGGTTGGCGAGCCACTTCGAGGCAGGCTTTGGCGCCCGCAGAACCGTCATCCATGATTTGGCCGGGCCCCCATACTTGGCCGGGCTCGATCACGTTACGCATACGAATTTCCCAACCGCTGATGCCCACCATTTCGGCCAGGCGATCCATCACGCCTTCCATGGCAAACTGGGCCTGGTTGGCGCCAAACCCACGAAATGCACCGCAGTTGGGGTTGTTGGTGCGAGCGGTGATCGCCACAACATCGATGGTAGGTAGCAGGTATGGCCCGCTGGCGTGACCCGCGGCGCGCTCCATCACTTTCATTCCTACGCTCGCATACGGCCCGGAATCACCAATCATCTGTGCGCGAAGTGCTGTGAGTTTGCCTTCGCCATCGCAGCCCACTTCGTATTCCATGCGAATGGGGTGACGCTTGGAATGCATCAGCAGTGATTGTTCGCGAGTGCTGGTTATCTTGACCGGGGTCTGTAGGAGCCATGCTGCCAACGCGGCTTGGCCCTGGTTGGAGAGATCTTCTTTACCGCCAAATGCTCCGCCGTTGGACACAAGTTCGACCGTGATCAACTCGTTGTCGATGCCGAGTATGGAGGCTATTTGGTCGCGGTCATCCCAAACGCCTTGGCCGCCGGAGTAGACGTGCATGCGCAGATCGCCCGAGTGTACCGGCGCATCGTTGAACTTGGCCCCCGGTTCGCTCGCAATCAGTACGTGCCCGTTCTGATAAGGAACGGCCAGAGTGGATTCTGGTTCGAGAAACGCTTGCTCAATGCGCTGGGTTTGGAAAGTTTCACGAACCACATGTGCGCTTAGGGATAGTGCAGCATCAACGTCGCCCCGATGGTATTTCGAGGTGGACAGAACATTGCCTTCAAGACCCCAAACGGCGTGCTCAGGATCGTTGATGGCGGAGGCCGCATCGGTGATAGGTCGCAGCGGTGCATAGTCCACGGTGACGAGAGCAGCGGCCCGTTGTGCCGTTTCCTTATCGATGGCTACCACAACGGCCATCACGTCACCCAAATAACTGGTGCGTCCGCCGACAGGGATGAACACCGGCCAGTCTTTATGGATAAGGCCTACTTTGAGCGCACCGGGAACATCGGCAGCGGTAAGTACACGTACGACACCCGGAACGGCTGCGGCGGCAGCGATGTCGATACCGTTGATGTCGGCGCGGGCATGCTGGGCCAAGACCAATGCACCGTGGAGCATTTCTGGCAGCACGATGTCGTCGATGTAGGGCCTACGGCCAACGGCAAGCTCGCGACCTTCGTACTTCACACCGGAGGATCCAACGCCACCGTTGACTGCGGGAACCAAGTGTTCGCCCTGAGCAAGGGCCTCGATGGCATCAAGAATTTTTACGTAACCGGTACAGCGGCACAGGTGGCCACCAAGATGACGGGCCATTTCCTCGCGGGTGAGATCGGCTCCCTTTTTGTCGATCTGGGCTTTTGCTCGCACCACAATGCCTGGCGTGCAGAAGCCACATTGGAGGGCACCGGTAGCGGCGAAGGTGTCGGCGTAGCGGTCAAGTTCGGTGGGATCAAAACCTTCAAGCGTGGTGATGGTTTTCCCGGCCACCCGAGTGACGGGCATTTGGCAGGAGATCGAGGCTTTGCCGTCGATGAGCACGGTGCAACAACCACACTGACCTTGCGGTGAGCAGCCATCTTTGGGTGAGGTGATGCCCAACTCTTCGCGGAGCGCAGCGAGCAGATGAGGGTGGCGGTTGGACACGTCGACCGCGGCACCGTTCACGATGAGTGAAGTTCGTTCGGTATCGGTTGCGTACGGGGAACAGGTTCCGGGGCACGCTGTTCCGCCGCACAGGGTTTTTTGGGCTGTTCCCGTTGCACTGGTTGCACTGGTCACACTGGGCTGGCCAGCAGGGCTTGAGGGATTCGAATGTGGAAGATATGTAGACATAGATATTACCGGAATTGTGTCGGGGTGAAGTTTGGTTCGGTGGGCGGCTCAATGACCCCTTTTTGTGCCGTGATCCGTGTGTAGTGCTGCGGTTCGCGATATCGGTCCATTTGAAACAACGTGTGCTTAAACTTCGTACACATATCAAGGTCGCAATCGGCAACGATCAACTCATCCGAAGTAGTAAGCGCACGTGCGACAATTTGACCCGACGGTGCAAAGATTGCCGATTGACAGAGAGACTCCACGCCTTCTTCGGTTCCACCCTTGGCCACACCGACCACCCATGTGCCATTTTGATAGGCGCCGGAGGCCAAACACAAGTCGTTATGGAACAGTTGCAGGGCGTTTTGGCCGGGATCTGGTGCGTAGTAAATCGGTGTGTTGTACCCAATGGTGATCAACTCGGCACCCTGCAAACCCATCACCCGATAGGTCTCAGGCCACCGTCGATCGTTGCAGGTCGCCATACCCACAATGCCGCCAAAGGCCCGATACACGCCAAAACCGTCGGGACCCGATTCAAAGTAGTAGCGCTCCAAATGTTGAAACGGACGCCATGGTTCATTTGCTTCATGCCCAGGAATATGGACCTTGCGATAGCGGCCCACCACCGTGCCATCGCGTTCCACCATGATTTGGGTGTTGTATCGATGCTTATGACCATCGGGGGCATCCACCGCAGCCAATAACTCGGCATAGCCCAACGTGAAACCGACACCTAAGCGGCGAGCCTCGTCGAACAGAGGTTGGGTGACTGGCGATGGCATCTGCGCCTCAAACCAGGCATCGATGGCGGCTTCGTCTTCTGAGTACCAGCGGGGAAAGAAGGTAGTGAGCGCCAATTCCGGGAAAGCAACCACGTCACAGCCCCGCTCGGCTGCACCGCGAAGCAATACCAACAAACGTTCAACAACGTCTGCACGCGTATGGTCCTTTTGTACCGGACCTAACTGGCCCGCCCCTACTCGCAACATCCTGGTCATGGCAACATCCTGGTCATGGCAACAGTCTCCTACGCAGCAATCTGTTCATCGGGGTCTTCTTCGGCCCCGCCGGGTTCAGTGGAGTCAGTGGCCTCAGCGATACCTGCGGTTCGAATCACCGCGAAATCGGGGGCAACCGCTGCGCCCACTGAAGAAGCTAATGCGGGTGGCACGGCAGAAACAGCCAGATCGGTTTCCGAAAGTGTGAGCATCACTTGCAAGAGAAGATCAGTACCCATAACAAGATCGGCGGGTTCGGTGAACTCGGCCGGGTTGTGGCTAATACCCTTGTGGGACTGCGTGAAAATCATCGCGGTTGGGCACATGCGAGCGAGCATCTGCGCATCGTGTCCGGCCCCGCTAGGCATACGTTTTCCGCTGTTTCCGAGCCGAGCAATGGTGTGCTCCACCAAATCAATTACTCGTTCGTCGAACGCCACCGGTTCGAAGCGGGCCAACACTCGCGAGGCAATGGTTACGCCCTCGGAGATAGCTAACGCAGCGACAAACTCGGCGAAGCGTCGTTCCGATTCGGCCAAGATCGCTTCGTTGGTATTGCGCAAATCAACGGTCATTACCGCGGTGGCTGCGACCACGTTTACCAGGTTGGGGTGCAAGGTGATTTGGCCGACGGTACCCACATGGGGGTGGCCCATTTCCAGCGCGAGTTCACGCACAAACGTGGCGATCCGAGCCGATGCATAGCCAGCGTCGTGCCGAAGCGACATGGGGGTGGTTCCGGCATGATTGGACTGACCGGTGATGGTGAGTTCCTGCCACGAAATGCCCTGCACGCCGGTGACCGCACCAAAGCGAATGCCTTCTGCTTCGAGGACGGGGCCCTGCTCGATATGCAACTCCACAAATGCATGCGGTGCTTCGCCAGGGCAGGGGGTGGTTCCCAGGTAGCCGATCCGCGCCAATTCGTCGCCAACTTGTGCACCGTCTATACCCACTACGTCGTAGGCCTCTTCTGCGGTCATGCCGCCGCAATACACGAGGCTTCCCATCATGTCGGGATTGAAACGGGCGCCTTCTTCGTTGGTGAAAAACGCTGCAGCGATAGGACGTTTGGTGGCGATACCGGCGGTGTCGAGGGTTTCGATGATCTCTAGGCCGGCGAGTACACCGAGGTTGCCGTCATAGAGGCCCCCGGTTCGGACCGTGTCGATATGGCTGCCGGTCATAACGGGGTTGGCTGTTGATCCATCCGCGCCAGCTCGAACGCCGATGACGTTGCCGATGGCGTCAACACGAACGCTGAGGCCTAGGTCATGCATCCATGTGGTTACGAGGTCGCGACCTTCGCGGTCTTCGTCGGTGAGGGCCAGGCGAGCTGATCCGGGCTCGCCGTTCACGCCACGGATTGGACCGATTTCTCCCAGTTGGGTGATCCGGTTCAGGAGACGCTGACCGTCAATACGCAGGGCAGCCAGGTGCTCCGGCAGCACGAAACGATCATCAAAAGACACTGATCCATGATCGACCGGTTCTTTACGTTTTGTCAAGGGATGGGCTCCTCAAAGATTTGTCCCGAGTCCGGACTGTTCAAGATTTGTCCCGAGTCCGGACTGTTCA
>JAYTWN010000468.1:0-6171 GCA_043743435.1 Acidimicrobiia bacterium | reverse complement strand
TTCCCGGCCCAACAATGACATCGACCGACCGCACAAACTCGGTACCCAGAGCCATCGCTGCAACGGCCTGGATTCCGCCAAGTAGGTAGATCTCGTCGGCACCGGCCAGCGCCATGGCAGCCACCGTCTCCGCTGGAACGCCGCCGTTGATTGGCGGTGTGCATGCAGCTACACGTTTCACGCCAGCCACCTTGGCGGTGAGGACACTCATGTGAGCCGAAGCCACCATTGGGTAACGGCCCCCGGGAACATAGGCACCAACGGCACCCACGGGAATGTTCTTATGGCCAAGGATAACTCCGGGCAGCGTTTCGATTTCTATATCGTGAAGTGAAGCAAGCTGCGCTTGGGCGAAGTGACGAATTTGCGACTGAGCAAAGCGAATATCGTCGAGTGTGCTGGGCTTAACCCCCGCAACGATTTTTTCGATTTCATCAGTGGACAGACGAAATGACGCAGGGTCCCATTTGTCAAAATCACGTGAAAGTTCACGCACTGCCACTTCGCCTCGCGCTTCCACGTCGGCGATGATGTCTCGGACCCGTTCGGAGAGCTCGCGATCGGTTCCGTGACCAGATTTGCGAGTTGCGTCTTTGAGCATTTCAGCCATGTTTTCGAGCCTTTTTGGAAGAGCGAAGGAGTGATGCGGAATCGTCGAATTCCGAAGAAGTCGAGAGACTTGATGACTGGTTGGATGACGTGTTTGATGATGGGGAGTTGGTATGGGAGTTGCTACTTCGACCGATTCTCAAGGTGCCCGGGGTCACTAAATCGGACACCCTGCCATTGAGCGTGCCAACCACCGATGTGCCAGCCAAGGATGTGCCATCAGACGTTGTGCCCACCACTGATGTGCCGTCTAATGCTGTGCCATCTAACGCGGTGCCAGTCAACGCTGTGCCAGCCAACGATGTCCCGTCAAACGCGCCAGCAGCCGCTCGATCGTTGAGTGACCGATCAGCGATCGGCTCCTCAGTAGCTGACCTACCAAGCAACATGGCGATGGATTGTTGAACGAGCAAATCGGTAGGTTGCACCAACGTTGTGAGGTCATAGCGAGCCCAGCTGGCCTGCGGTAGACCATCAAATCCGGTCACCACAATGTCAATGCCCACGCGAATCCCGGTGGCCTCAAGGCCGTCGGCGACGCCAAACGCCAACTCATCGGAAGCGACCATTACCGCATCGGGCAGCTGCCCATCTTGGGCCAAGAGCTGTCCAGTTTTGTATCCCGAATCGTAGGTAAAAGCTCCGGCCTCACTGTATGGGCATGCAACTCCGTGGCGACCAAGCTCTTGGGCGGCCCCTGTGTAGCGAAGCTTGTCGGTTGAGGCTGACCGAACCCCACCAATAAATCGCACGGTACGACACCGCTGGGCAACAACATGGGCAGCGAGCATCCGCATGCCGCCTTCATTGTCGACGGTAACCGAGGGAACCAGGCCTGATGCTGCTGGCTGGTTGAACGCAACCATAGGTATGCCCTGCTGGCGGGCTCGAACCAATTGATCCGAAGTAACTCGTGAGGAGGCCATAATGAGGCCATCGACCCGAAACTGATCCACAGCGCTGAGAACCGGATCAACTTCGCCCGATTCGGGAAGGCTGAAGAGCAGCAGTTGTTTCCCGTTTGCGGCGAGTTGCATCGAAAAAGCAGCCACTACTTGTTGCCAGTATTCACCATTTGCGGGAACCAATGCCGCGATGATGTTGGTTCGTTGTTGGCGAAGACTCCGGGCAATTGCGTTGGGGGAGTAGCCGAGGAAACTAGCGGCCTGCTGAACGGCCAACCGTGTTGGGGGACTTACCAATTCAGGGGAGGCGAAACAGCGAGCAACGGTGGCCTGGGAAACCCCAGCTTTGGCGGCGACATCGGTAGAGGTAACTTTTCGCATCGTCACCACTCCCAGTGAAACGCTCGAATGACTACGTAGTCATTGGTGCCTGATGACACAATACCGATTCGAAACCGCTAGCGCAGCTTGCGCAGGCACTTACCTACCGATTTGGTGTGATTTTTTGTGATGATACCGAAAATCGAGCGAAAGTTTGAGGTGGATACTTGTTTTCTACTGCATGTTCGTACGAATTAGCGGGGCATCGCTCCGTCGACAAACCCCGAGAAATGTTGATGTCGCGATGAAAGCGATACGCGACAAATCGGTGCTTCCCTGCGCTACTAGTAGGACAGGCAGTTCAGCCGGTGTGGAGAAGTATTTGCTTCCAAATGGCAGTTTCATCGAGCAGAACAAACTCGCGACGCAATCCTCGGGGCCCAAAATCGGCGTGCGAAATCCCCATCACGTGAACCGGAGCCCCAGTGGCTTTTCCAAACATCGATGTTTCTCGGCCAGTCCCCGGTAGAGGTTCACCATCGTGGGTTCCCGTGAGCGACCACCGAATGGCCGCTCGATCACCAACATCGGGATCGGACCTTCCAATGCGATGATGAATCTCAAAGTGTGCTTGGGGAAAAGCCGCTCGTAGCGACGTCCAAAACTGCACAGCATCGGAAATCCCCGCCGAGTATCGGCCTCCTGGGTGGCAAAGGTTCACCGCTCGGTCATAGATACCGTCGACACCTGGAAACTGGATTGGTTGGTGCACACTTTTGTTGATGTAGGCGTTTGATGCTTTGAGCTCACTACTTTGGGCAGGTGCGTACGATCCGAGTGACGAAGCTGGCCCGGCTGCGTTTGCCGTAGGTGCAGCCGAATCGATAGCCATAAGCGTACGTAGTAGGGACTCATACCGAAGACCGGCGGGATGATCGTTGCCCACACCTTTGTAGCGGCCGACAACATCATGTGCTGGGGTGAACGGTCGTAAAGCTTGTGCCGGTCCACCTTCGGTTTCGATTTGGGTTGCCGCAAAACGCTTTGGATCTAGACCTAATTGCCGCACGATGGCACCCTGGTCTCGGACCAACCACTCGTCATAGATTTGGTTGGACGCAACGGCACAATCGGCAATAACCCGGTACCGAAGTTGGATGCCGCTCGCCGCACCATAAAGCCCCGCAGCGCCATGAGTAGCCGTGGAGAAAATGCGATGCGACGACAAGAAGCCGGATTGTTCGTCGCCACTCCAAATCACGTCTTCGCCAAGCAATGTGCGATCGGGAAACTCTGCTTGCGTGGCCAGGGTGGCAGCGATAACCGCCTGGTTTCCAACCACCACGCCCGACGGTGAACGAACCGGCAGATCCTGGGCGTAATACCGATTGAGGGTATCTACTTGTCGTTGTTCCCAGATCTCATGCGTTATCCCAAGGATGTAATCGGTGATGTTGTGAAACTGCGAATCAAATCCAAGCACCGCTCGACCTCGTGCAACCTTGTGAATACGTAGTCATAGAGCATACGGGTCCTCCTCGGTTTGGTGTTGCCGGTCAGCCGGGTGAGTCCGGTCAATTGACCCGTTGCTGACCGGTGAATTGACCGCATTCCAGAGCGAGCTAAGAAACCGGGAGGTCGTAACCCCATTCGGCAAGTTTGGCGAGGATGAGATCGGCGGCGTCTTCGGGGTCGAGGGTGGCGCGCATGGGTGGGGTGCGGTTAGAAAAGGCACCGGTGAGGACTTCGAGGCGTTGGCGTGGTTCCGATGACGACGGGGCATCCAGAATTCGGGCGCGGGGGCGAAACGGGCCGGTGCGAACAGGTGCAGTTGAAGCGACCAACTTGGTGGTGGATCGGAGCTCGATTGGGGTTTTCTGGGCGGCCATGAGACCGGCAAGGGTGGCCCTTCTCAAATGTGCTGCAACGCCTTCGACCGAGATCACCGCGGGGCCGCTGATGGTGAGCGATTCGCGTCGGCCACCGTCGAGACGGCGATCTACCTGGAGTGTGTCGCGCGACTGGCGCTGCACCTGCACGATTCCGCACGCTTGGCCGTAGTTGAGTTCGGCGGCCAAGAACGGTGGAACCGAACCGCTGCCCCGATCGAGACTCCAGTCGCCGCAGAACACCAATTGCGGGGCGAGTGGACGCAACACTTCGGCGAGCGCGGCGGCAACGGAGGCACTGGTTGGGGCGGTGTCATTCGCGGGTGCAGCGTTCATGATGCGAATGGCTTTGGTTGCCCCGCAGGCTAACGCTTCGGTGAGCATGGCATCGCTTGGTGTGTCGCCGATACTAAGTACGATTACGGTCGCATTTCTGGCGGCACCGATCTGCAGGGCCAATTCCAGTGCAGCTTGATCGGCCAGTGATGGTCCAGACCAACGCTCGTCGTTGGAAACCGCACCGCTCACGGGATCAATGTCGGGCCGCAACGCCACCCACTTCATGCACACGGCAACAGGCGCATTGGCCGCAGGTGAAGCGTCGGTACTGGTGGGTTGTTCGTTAGGCAGTTCGATCATTGGAAGCTTTTCGTTGGTCTGTGTTGTGTTGGGAGTCCGGACTCGGGACGGATTTGGTGTAGTCCGGACTCGGGATAATTCTTGAGGACTTTTCCTGAGCTGTTTGTGTGAATCGTGCTGCGACGGCGGGTGCTGAAACGGCGCTGGGGGCGAAGCAGAAACCGTGTTGGCCACCGAAGTGTTCGAGCTCAACCGTGCTTGAAGACCACGCCGTGGCCGCCTTCGGGGTAGCTCCACGTAATGGCACCCGATTCGTTGCAGACCATGTAACAGGTGCCACATTCGAAGCACTGCTCGTAATTGAACAAGATGCCGCCATCGTTGGTGGTCACGAAAAGCTTCGCCGGACACGCCCAAACGCAGGCTTGTGTTGTGCAGCTCTTGCAAACCTCGGCATCGACGGTGATGTGCGCCTTGTGCGAAACCCGGAAGTCGACGGTTTCCATACGATCATCAAAGCTGAGCGGTGTTTGCGCTCGCTGCTGTAGAAAGGTCGTTGTGGGCACAAGTTCCAACTTAGAGCCCGAGCCGGGATACGTCGAACCCGCGGAGTGCCAAAGCGCTAAAGGGCGGTATCCAAACCGGTTGACGGACGGGTCAACTATCGGTCCGACCAGACTTCCCTAACGAGGGCCCCGTGAAGTTCCCAGCATGATGGTTAGCTACTCCGCTTAAATGGCGGCGAACAGATGACGGGCCCCTGTGACGGTGCGCTCGGCTATGCCCCCTCTACATCGAGTTCTTGCGTGCTCGACGGGGCAAACATGGTGTTGCCCGGGACTTTGGATACTGAAGGTTTGAACGGCGCTCGCTGCAGTGGCCACGCGTCGGGTGGTTTTTCGAGCTGAAGGACCGCTAGTTTGCAGGGATGGGAACAAACATCGAGATCGTGGCCAATGACGGATTCACCTTTCGCGGGTATGTGGCGGAACCGGTGGGCATTCCAAAGGGGGCGATGATTGTGGTGCAGGAGATTTTTGGTGTGAACTCCCACATCGAGCAGGTTTGCGACGGATATGCGGCAAACGGGTACCTCGCCATTGCGCCCGCCTTGTTCGACCGTATCGAGCGCGACGTTGCTCTGGGTTACACCGGTGACGACATGAAGCGTGGCGTGGAACTGGCCCGCGCCAAGACCGACTTCAAGCGTGCGGTGGCCGACGTGTTGGATACTGCTGGCGTGGCTCGTGAACGTTTGGCTGTTGCTGGGATCGAAGCTGGGAAGGTTGCCTGCGTTGGGTATTGCTGGGGTGGAGTGGTTACCGCAGCCGTTTCGGTCTCGGGTTCCGCGGCTATGGATGCAGCGATTTGCTACTACGGCACTGGCTCGGTCAATTTCGTCGACCAGCCCTTGACCATGCCGTTGCAGATGCACTTCGGTGATCAAGATGCCTCGATCCCGGCCACCGACATTGACAAAATGCGTACCTCTTGGCCCGCAGCAGAAATCTATGTGTACGAAGGACATCACGGGTTTAACTGCGATCAGCGTCCGCAAGGTGACAAAGCTTTGGCCGATCTTGCGCTTTCCCGGGTGCACGCCTTTTTGGACACCAGCTTCACGTAGCCAACGGATTTGGAAGCGTTTGGTGAGTGGGCAGGAACGCATAGCCGATGAACCCGAAAATGCGTTTCGTTGAGTGTCCAGTCCGGCTTGCCGGTTGGAAAGGACGTCTTGGTGGGACTCGTTGCGGAGCGGAGATGGGGCCCGCCAGTATTGAGAAATCATGGCGCCTGTCACCTGCGGCAATGGTCACCTGGGGCAGTGGTCACGTTTGGCCCACAAACCTTGAACGAACCTCCACAAT
>JAYTWN010000467.1:0-2095 GCA_043743435.1 Acidimicrobiia bacterium | reverse complement strand
ATCGCCGCGGTTTCGTGGGTCTTTACCTGTTTTGCCATTGGACTGGCGCGAACGGGTTGGGTGCTCGCGGTCTTTCTGATTATCAACGGGATTAGTAATGGCACTTCGCAGGCTCTACACCGGCCCTTGGTGGTTGATAACTATCCACCCTCAGGCCGAGTACGCATGCTGGCGCTGTATCGCTCCGCCGATCAGGTCGGTAACATTGCCACCTTCTTTTTAATATTCGCGCTTACGACTTTTTTGGATCTCACGTGGCGGGGCGTGTTGATGGTGATGGGAGTCTTGATCATCCCGTTCGCTCTTTACTCACTCGGGCTTCGCGATCCAGGTTTCGGCACGTTCGACGAACAGACACTTAGAACAGAACTGCGAGAACAAAGCGAACAAGGCGAACCGGGCCAAGAGAGCAAAGAGAGCAACAGCAAGGATCTTTCTACCGACGATGTGGCCTTGAGTTTCTGGGAAACCATACGCCGGCTGTTCCTTATCCGGACCGTACGCAAGGTGCTGGTGGGCTGGGCGGTTCTGGGCATGTCCTATGTTCCGCTTTCGGCCTATCTGAATTTCTTTCTTGCCGATCGTTGGGGTCTCAACGCAGGCGCCCGCGGTCTGCTCACTGGACTGTTACCAATTTTCTCGCTCGTAGCCTTAAGTGCCACCAGCCGACGGAGCGAATCCATGCTGCGTGCTGATCCCGCAAAGTTGTTGCAACGAGCGGCATTTGGGATTGCGGCCGGATCAGTGTCGTTGTCGATGGTGCCGCTCGTACCGTCGGGCTACTTCGTGTTCATGGTTCTGCTGCTGGGTGCTGGGTTTGGGTTCCAAGGAATTGGTTATCCCGCACTGGAAGCTGCGCAGCTGTCCATCATTCCCGCGGCGATGCGAGCCCACGCCCAAGCCTTAGCCGGGGTGTACCTCACCGCGGTCGGTGGCCTTGGCGGCGTGTTGTTGTTTGGTTCCGTCGATCGACGCTTCGGAGCTGGCGGCGTGTTCGTGCCGGTCGGTGTGATGGGTGTGGTTGCAGGTTTGGTCATTCGAAGCGGAACGAAAACTATTGGCACGGATCTTGATCGCACGGTTGATGCCGTCGTTGAATCCGAACAGCTGCGGGCCTTGCAAAGCCGCGGAGAAAAACTGCCCATGCTTTCGTGTCGAGGTATCGACTTTTCCTATGGAACGGTACAGGTGCTCTTCGACGTGAATTTCACTGTCGACGATGGCGAGATGGTGGCGTTGCTTGGAACCAATGGTGCCGGGAAGTCCACGTTGCTTCGGGTGGTTTCTGGGCTAGGGCTACCCCAATCGGGCACGGTTCGATTCCGCGGACAAGACATCACCTTTGTTGACGCTGAACGCAGAGTACAGATGGGGATCACCCAGATCCCTGGGGGTAAAGCGGCGTTTGCTCCGCTGACGGTGGTGGAAAATCTCAAGGTGGCCGGGTTCACCCACGGCCGGAATCGCCAAGCCGTTGAGCAGGGGATTGAGGCCAGTTTCGCGGCGTTCCCACGTTTGGCTGAGCGGCGAAATCAACTTGCTGGCACATTGTCAGGTGGTGAGCAGCAGATGCTGGCGTTGTCCAAGGCGTTGATCCTGCAGCCCCGGCTCTTGGTGATCGACGAACTGTCCCTCGGCTTGGCTCCTAAGATCGTCGGTGAGCTTTTGGAAATGGTCCGGGTGATCAATGCGAAAGGCACGGCGGTGGTGCTGGTTGAGCAATCCGTGAACGTGGCGTTGAGCTTGGTTGAGCATGCGTACTTTATGGAAAAAGGTGAAGTTCGCTTCGACGGCAAAGCAGCTGATCTTCTCGATCGCACTGACCTGTTGCGTTCGGTGTTCCTCGAGGGCTCAGCGAAAGCTATGGCGTAGCTCATGATGGTTCAAGGCTTGTCAAAAAACCCTCTGCGTAGGGACTGCTTGTGCCGCTCATTTGCTCTCGGCTATGGCGGGCACCTATCGTTTTTATCGGCTCCCCAGGATTTGTACCGAGGCTGGACTGCTCAAGATTTGTCCCGAGCCTGGACTGCGAACAGGGAACGCTAAATGTTGGCCTTCGCCTTTGCTTGGGAATACGTGTTGCGTGGCGGCATTG
>JAYTWN010000466.1:0-5052 GCA_043743435.1 Acidimicrobiia bacterium | reverse complement strand
ACGTTTTGAGTATCGGCGAACGGCTCCATCACCTGAAGCGCCATTTGGCAGTGAACGCACCTGCGGCGCTGGTCCGCTGTGGACACTTCAAAACCCATCACCCAAGGTTACAGACGGTGTTCGTAGCCACATCACCATCACGCTTCCAGGCACTTCGACGTTTCCACGTGCTACTCCACCCAACACACAGCGCCGTCTTTGACCGGCCGCAAGGCCAACGATTACGGTGAGGCCTTCTCTACGCCCGGTAGTCGTTGTGTCGCTTGGGTTGCTGCCATAGTTTTCGTGGTGGTGACCTGCTCGCCGATGGATATTTCTGGCGTTCCTATCGTTCGAGGTGCCGTAATGCGTGTTGTGGTCTGTGAAGCGTTTGGTCCCGTCGAAAATCTGATTGTCTCCGAAGTACCGAGCCCTCCCCTGGGCCCCGGTCAGGTCCGTCTAGAGATGTTGGCAGCGGGCTTGAGCTTCGTCGACGGTCTGTTGGTGCAGGGTCTCTACCAAATCAAGCCGCCGCTTCCCTTTCGTCCGGGCGGTGAGGCGTTGGGCCGGGTAACTGAAGTGGCCGACGGTGTTTCGCCGGATCTGCTGGGAAAACGGTTTCTGGCTGCAGGCGGAATGACTGGTGCTTGGGCCACGGAGTTGGTGGCTCCGGCGTCGCGCTTGATCGCCATGCCCGACAACCTCACCGATGGACAAGCTGCGACGTTTTTGCAGAGCTATATGACCGGCTGGTTCGCCCTCACCAAGCGGATTGTGACCACTCCTGGGGAGACGCTCTTGGTGCTTGGCGCTGGTTCGGGTGTGGGTCTGGCGGCAGTTGATATCGGCCGAACGTTGGGCTTGCGGGTCATTGCTGTGGCGTCGTCTGCGGAGAAGCGGGCGGCAGCATTGGCTATGGGCGCCGAAGCCGTGATCGATTCGACAACGGAAAACGTGAAGGACCGAGCCAAAGAATTAGCGGGCGGAAACGGTGTCGACGTTGTCTATGACCCGATCGGCGGTGCGTTGGCGGAGCCGTGCTTGCGGGCCATGCGTGAGGAGGGCCGTTATTTGGTGATCGGTTTTGCGGCCGGGGCCATTCCGACGTTTGGTATCAATCAGGTGTTGTTGCGAAACCGCAGTGTGATTGGCGTTGAATATGGTGGTTGGGTTGCTCGATTTCCGGAACAAAGCAATGCGCTAACCGCACAGCTCATCGACCTTTTGGCTGCGGGAACGTTGCGCCCGGTTGAACCGGGAACCTACCGACTTGGCGAAGTTGCCGCAGCACTCAACGCTCTGGGCAATCGAGAAGTGACGGGAAAACTAGCGCTGGTCCCGTAGCTGGTTCCTGGCAGTCAGACTGAGGTCGATCGCCGAGAAGACCCGCCAGCCAGCCGAGCGGTTTACGAAGCGCTGACGAACCACGCTAGTGAAAGCGGTTCAATTTCGATACGTTCACCTACGAAACGAGCGGTGTTGCCCAGCACATTGTGCACGTCGCCGCTCAATCCTGCCCAGTCCACGGCCGATCGGGTGATGTTAACTGGGTGCTCGGCGACGTTCGCGAGCCCGAGCAGCACACCGTTTCGAGGGTGGCGTTTGGCGAAGGCGAAGACCAATCGTTCACTGACGTCCAACACGTAGCTAAGGCCACCTTGGTGAAGTTGCGGGGTAGCAGCCCGAACGCTCAGCATGGATTGCAAACCACTGAACACCATTTCCTCGACCGTGCCGTCGACGAGGCGTTTGTCGGCCGCTTTCCAGTCCATCGGCGCACGTTGACGCCAACGGGAATCATCTGCGCGCGTAGGATCGGCCAGGTAGCTCACGTCATCCCCGAGGGCAAGTTCGTCTCCCATGTAGATGAGGGGCATGCCAAAGCTGGCAGCAATTCCATAGGCCAACAACAAGCGTTTGATTCCGTAGGCCAATCCCGCAGCGTCCCCCGTCGATCGGGCGTGGCTGATTCCGGTGAGTGCTGCCGTTGACCCGCAGGTGCGTTCATCGCCGGTTTCCGCGTTGGAGCTGAACGGCACGCCATGGGCAAAGGAGCCGGGAAAATCACCACGAAAAAAGGCGGCGAGGAATCGACGGTGATCGGATCCGTTTATACCTACAGCGGAAGCATCGGCATCGTCGATAGCCCAACCAATATCATCGTGGCACCGCACGTAGGTTCCCCATCCGGTGGTCGGTGGGGTTTGCGGCAGGGATCGCATGGCTTGGGACATCAGCACCGCATCACGCGTGGCCAGGGAACTCCAAATGTTGACCATCAACTGGTTGTGATAGGCCAACTGACATTCGGCGTATTCACTTTGGTGAACACCATTGCTATGTGCGCCTAGGTAGGTGGTGAGCTCTCGGGGCCCAACAATGGCTTCGGCTTTTAGGAGGACCGAGGGGGCCACGGCATTCATAAGTGCACGAAGTACTTGCACGATGTGGTGCGCTTCGGGCTGGTTTTGGCAATTGGTTCCTAGTCGTTTCCAGGTGAAGGCCACGGCATCGAGACGTAGGGATTCAATGCCTCGGTTGCCTAGGAAGCACATGATGTCAAACATCTCAAGCAGTACGTTGGGGTTGGCGTAGTTGAGGTCCCACTGGTAGGTGTTGAACGTGGTCCAGACCCAACCATCGAGATCGGCATCCCACGTGAAGTTGCCGGGGGCCATTTCTGGAAACACTTCCGGCAGCGTGACTTCGAAGGCATCAGGTTCTGCGCGGTCGGGGTAGACCAGGTAATAGTCGCGATATTTCTGGTCGCCCGCTCGTGCTGCCACGGCCCATTCGTGTTCGGCTGCCGTGTGGTTCATGACCAGATCGATACAGAGACTTACGTTTTGATCGCGCAAGGTATCGGCGAGTGATTCAAGATCCTCGATGGTTCCGCGCTCGTCGGAAATGGATCGGTAGTCTTGTACCGCAAAGCCACCGTCGTTGGGCTCTGGCCGAGCTTTGATTACGTTCATGAGGTGGAAATATTTCACACCCAATTCGTTAAGATAATCAGCACGCTTAGCAACATCGTGAAGTGTTGGTCCAAATTGTTCGGCATAGGCAACGTAGCCAACCGCATCGGGGGCCTGAAACCACAGTGGGTTTACCAACCGTTCAACATCACGTCTGCGGAGCGAAGCTTTTCTGGCCACGGCTGCGTCGGCAGCGACAACGCCAAATTGGGCCAGCAGCGGTTCCAGAGCCGAGGATGGGTAGAGCGATTGCAGGACAGGCGCGCTGTCTTTGAGCGAAGCACGAAGCCGCAGAACAAACAGTTGACTGGCGGTTTCGTCGTACCCAGCCTTGGTCAATCTGTTGGTCAGCGCTTCGCCAAACGGTGCAGAGCTGAGGACGCGTTCGACCAGCGGTTCGACCTCTGTAAGCGCTTGCATAACCCAAACCTTATCCGCTAAATGTGACCAAACAAACACTCCAAGGGAGGTGGTTCTGCCCGGCGGCAACCCGAAAGCCAACCCGACTGCTGGCCCAGCCGCCTGCCCAACTACTGCGCAGAGTTGCTTCGGTGGATCGCCAGCGCTGGAATGCCGTTTTGCTCACAAATTCATAATTACTGCGCATTGCATGGCCAGATCTACAACACTGCTTATTCCTAAGAATCCAACAATGGTGCCAACACATCCAAGAGACCGCAATCCCTCAACCCGGGTGGACGCAACCCATGCGTGATCGAGCACCAGGCAACACGACCGGTGAAGCCTCAACGAGCAAGACCAGAAACAGAAAGGCCATCATGGCAACCATCCTCAATCCCAAACTGATTTCCTGGGCTTCAGACATTGACCCCCAGACCATCCTCCAGGCTGAGCGCACCGCCCGCCTACCCATCATTGCTGGCCATGTAGCGCTCATGCCCGACGCTCATATCGGCATCGGCGCCACCGTCGGCTCCGTAATCCCCACCAAGCACGCCGTTATCCCCGCAGCGGTTGGGGTGGATTTGGGCTGCGGCATGATCGCTGCCGAGTTGGATATCTCCGCTGATGATCTTCCCGGCTCACTCGATGCGCTGCTTCCCAAAATCGAACGCGCCGTTCCTGCTGGCGTTGGTCGAGGGCATGAGAACCCGTCGAGTCGGGCCCGCACTTGGTTGAACAACAACGTTCCGGCCACGGATTTGGGCCAAAAATTCGCCATCAAATCGTTGCAACAGTTTGGGACGTTGGGTGCCGGGAACCACTTCGTGGAGATCTGCCTAGATGAGCGAGATCGGGTCTGGATTGTGTTGCACTCGGGTAGCCGTGGCGTGGGCAACCAACTGGCTACCAAGCACATTGACCTTGCTCGTAAACGGGCCAAAGAAGCGTTTGAACATCTCGAAGATCCTGATCTGGCCTCGTTCATTCAGGGCACGCCGGAGTTCGACGCCTATATTGCCGATATGAGCTGGGCTCAGGATTACGCGTTAGCTAACCGTGAACAGATGATGGACCGCACCATTCGTGAACTCAGCGATTATGTACGCGCACAGACAAAGCGCAAACTTCGTGAAGTCAGCCGCATTAACTGTCACCACAATTTCTGTGCCCAGGAAACCCACGGCGGAGAAAAACTTTGGGTAACCCGCAAAGGCGCGATCCGTGCTGGGGTTGGTGAGCTGGGCGTGATCCCAGGTTCAATGGGAACTCGCAGCTACATCGTACGTGGGCTTGGCAATTCGCAAAGTTTCGAATCGTGTTCTCACGGTGCTGGGCGCAGGTTCAGCCGATCAGAAGCAAAGCGTCGATTTACTCAGAAGGATTTGCGTGAGCAGATGGGTGACCGCGTGTGGATGAAAGATCGAGCCGCATCGCTTATTGATGAAATCCCGTCGGCCTACAAAGACATCGATCAGGTCATGGCCGATCAGACCGATTTGGTAAAAGTCGTCCATACCCTGCACCAGATCCTCAACTACAAGGGCGTGTGAGGCAAGTAGAGCGAGCCGCGTGTAGTGGTTCGAGTGTTCGCCCCGCACTCGAACTCCTCGGCCAATCCTGCCCTCATGATCCGACGCCGTCCCACCTGTTGCCTCTTCCCCGCGAGAATCGTATGTACACCTAGGTTGATGCG
>JAYTWN010000465.1:0-4853 GCA_043743435.1 Acidimicrobiia bacterium | reverse complement strand
CAACGGCCTAGACGGGTTAAGTCCCACCCCTACCGGGTCGCAGACTGGGGTGCCGTTAACGATCTTCGCTAGTTGCAACATTAAGACTGCCGTGAACTGCAGCCCGTATACGTACGGCGGAGTTGACAGCTCGGTTTGGAACATCAGCATCGGAAGCGCAACGGGTTGGTTTGTTCATCAGGTGCCGGGATCAGGACCAGATCAGGGTACCGCTTACACAGATTTGACCATTGGGAGTTTTGACGTGAACCCTGGAGATCCGCTTATTTGCGTCGAGGGTGCAAGTATTCATAAGTACGGCGGAGGATCGGGCCTGAACGCTGTTAGCAGTTGTGGGGTCGGCGCAGATTGGTCTGGGGACGGTTTCCAGGAAATAAACATGTATCCAGGGAATGGGGTTTGTTCCGCGGACAGTGGGGGGTACGTTCGAAAGCCATCTGGATATTCATATGGCTCCTATAACGCAGGAACAATGCAGGGAGTAATAACTAGTATCACGGGGATTGACGGCTGTTGGGTTAGAGCGAGCTCGTCCTCTCCACGCTTGGGCGCCAAGATCACTACCTTTTACAAGACGCACGTTTGGCTTCACAATTTGACTCAGGGAACCTCGGTGTGGGCAAAAACCTGGTAGCTATGGCAGCCCTGTTTGGATTGATCCAGCCTCCGGGATGGGTTACGCAACCTGATGTAAGCAGGGCTTTCAAAATTTATGTTGAGCCATCCACAAGCTCGTTGCCACGAGCCCTTGTCTTCTTCCAAGTGAAAACTGGTCCTAGTGGACCGCCCCTAAATTGGTTTGTCGAACGTCAAAGCGAATCAGGGTGGGTAGGAATTGGCGTCACTGCTGGTTCTGCTCACCTCAGAAACAGTACGAGTAACGGAGTTACTGCTTTACCCGATGCAGAGTTTGACATCCCCTTTGGAGAAGCCGAAGTCTTCCCCGGTGACGTCTTGTCGGTTCTGTTCGATACAAGAGGACTTTTCCCAAATTCTCGATATCGATTCAGCTCCTTAGGTATGAAGTTTGAAACGACCATACGCACTGGTAGGTACTCTCCGGACCTACCAGACCAAACAGGTGCCGATTCGCCGCACTGCAAACGCCAAACAGATCGATTCCTGCCCGGAACGATGGCACGCCGCTTCGACAACAACAAACCCACGAAATGGGAAAACGTTCAAGGAAAGAAATGCGGCTCGCTCATCAAAGGAACCTACGCGGTTAAAGGGAAAAACGCGTACGGACTCCTTGCTACTTCGTACTACACAACCAAGCTTCTAAAATAAGTTGAATTGCCCTTAAAACCGAACTTCCGCGAAAGGACACCTCATGAACAATTCAATCATTCACTTCGACATTGCCGGACCCGACGAAGGGTCGGCATCGGCTCTCATACCGATTCGCCGTACTACGTTGCGTTCAACGTGGCAGTTTCGAGATCGCTCTCGTGCCCCACGGATCCGACAATAATGCTCCGCCAGTTCCTATTGCTTACATCGCGGTTCCCGACTCGAAGCAGCAATCTCCGAGGTTTGCGTTGCCTTCGCCACAGTTTTGTCGATTTCACAAGCGTGCACATAACCCGAACCAAATTAGACCGCACGATAACGACGGTAACCCGACAGCCGAAGCCACCGAAAGGCCGCCCTGCTCCGGCCCATAGCCCGCGCGTGGTGACAACGTGCGCTTATGAATATCGTTGCGGTCACTAAATTGACACGCCTTCTTCTCACGCCACACGGTGTTTGACGAGCAATTTCTGGTGACTTCGTTGCCGTTCGTGGGTCAATTCGTATGGTCCGGTTTGCCGGGTTAGCGGCGTGGGGGGCGGCGTTTGCCGTAGTTGGAGAGGATACGGGTGAGGCGGGTGGTGAATTTTTGGGTGGGGGTTGGGTTGGCCCATCCGCCTATGGGAGCTCCGGAGAGCTTTTGTGGTGGGCTCGCGGTTTGTGGCTTCGTGGTTGTTAATGTATCTCCGGGTCCAATGGTGGGAGAGGTGTGTTCTGGTCAAATTTTTCGGCGGGCTGCGGTAGTGAGTCGCATGCCGCCGTAGACGAACACGCCAAGGAAGAGCGCAGCGATGATAGAGCGTACGAAGGGTCGACTGTCGTTGAGCAGGAGCGCCCCATCAAGCACCCCTGCGACTATTCCGGTTATGAGGCACGCGCGGTTGGAAGGGAGCGGTAGGCTCCGTCCGATTTGCGGGGTAGACCAGGTCTTGCCATCGGTGGCTTCGCCCGTAGACGCAACAGCTTTCGCTTCGTGTGAGATCGATGGGTCCTGGATTGGCACCGAATCAGTATGGCCGATCTGGAGCTTGCGTCGAGCGGTGAACGCCTATCGCAAGGCGGAACGGAGCCGAGAAGAAAGGCGATCGACAAACCTTGTAACAATAATAAGTGCACCTATGGTTACGACCATCCCCTGAAAATCAAACGAGGTTCGCTGGCTCTGCAGAATGCGACCTAAGCCACCAGCACCGACCACACCAACAACAACCGATTCGCGTGCCGCAACTTCCCATCGGTACAGAGAAAATGCGGTCCATCGAGAAGCGGCCTCAGGGAGCGTGCCGTACGCGAAACGAGTAAAGCCTCCGGCCCCGATGTGTTGCAAACTGCGAGCCGGACGTGGGTCGAAATTTTCGAGCACCTCAAGAAACAACCTTGTAAGTACACCGAAGGTATAGATGCCCAGGGCAATCGCTCCCGGGAATGGCCCTGGAAACACTACGAACAACACAAGGAGCGCCCAGACAGTGGGAGGGATAGAACGGGCAAGAACCGCAACCATGCGGGCCCCCGTCGACACTGCGCCACTGAAGATGGATTGAGAACCGGGTTTTCGGGCGCCGAGAATTGCTACAGGAATGGAAAGTGCCGTGGCGAGAACGATGGCGACAAAGGACAGTTCCAAGGTTTGACGCATCGCCGTAACCAAGGAGCCCCAGCTTTCAAACGGTGGGCGGGGCGGCCATGAACTTTGCACGATATCCACAAATTGGGTGCGGGTACGCGGCGACCAGAGCGTCCACGGCCGCACCCCTATTTGCAACACAGACGCCACGATGACAACACCCGCCCCAATTCCTGCCCACCGCAAATTTCGCGCGGTTGGGGATTTGCGCAGGCGGGAACTCAATGCTTCAGCCAGCAAACTCAGTGCTATGAGGACATACAAAACCGTCCACATCTCGCGGTAGGCCAGTCCATCGAAACTTTGCATCAGCTGGAATCCCAAACCGCCGGCACCAATCATGCCCAAGATCACCGCGGCACGAATGGAACATTCGAATCGATAGAAACCGTAGGAAGCCAAGTCGCGTGCAGTTCCTGGCAAGACGCCATAGAACACTGCACTGGTTCGCGATGCTCCGCTGGCCCGTAACCCCCGTGCCCCTTCCCAGCTGGTCTCATCGATTAGTTCCGAATAGACCTTGGCGGTGATAGCACCGTAGGGAAGAGCGATGGCCAAAATGGCGACGAGAGGATCGCGGCCCAGCACGTTAACCAGCAGCAATCCCCATACGGCTTCATGCATGCCCCGAGGAATAGTGAGCAGCGAGCAGCCAAGCTGTGCAGCCCACGGCCGCTTCATGGGAACACTTTTCACGGTGCTTCGTCGCCATAACGCGTTGCTCAACGCCAGCCCGGTAATGGCGCCGATCACTACGCTACCGAGCGTGCCTAATGCCGCGTACCCAATGGTTGTTGCCGTGGCTCTAGCGACGGAGGTTACAAAGTTGCCGCTGAGCTCTGGGGTGAACGCCGCGGAGGTGAACTTGTTGACCAAGGGCCAGCCGCGGGGGTTGAACTGTTGACGTCGACCAATTCCTGCGCTCCACAAACACCAAGCCAGCCCAACGAGAAACCCAACGGCGATTGGCCAACGTTTCGGAGTTCGTCCGGCCTTTGGTTCTTCGGTCTTTGGTTCTTGTCGGTTGCTGTTCCAAAGGCGAATTCGTCGGTTTGACGGAACCGTTGCGGTGCCCTCGAATCGGGAAAGTCGTGAGGTGTCCAAACCTGTCACAACTCTGGTGGTGTCAAGAGTGTCGGTCATAAACCTGGTTGCCGGTTTGCGGAGGCGGTTGCCACAGCGAATGACTTCGAATCCGGAGAAGCAATTTCGTAAAGAGCCGCCAGCATCTCCGGGGTAGTTCGCTCGCTCGACGTATCGAAGGCCACGACCCCGCCGCGAAGTCCAATGATTCGATCACAATAGCGCTGAGCGAGCGATGCGTCATGTTGGCTCACGATCAAGCCATGCCCGGCTTCGCGAGCAACCCGGGTTAGCAGGCCCATCACTTCATCGGCTCGGGCCGGATCAAGCGAAGCTGTGGGTTCATCCGCCAAAATGAGTAGCGGTTCCTGGCGTAACGCCCTGGCGATGGCCACTCTTTGCTGTTCGCCTCCTGAGAGAAGATCCGTCCGCATGCGAACTTTGTCGGCAATACCAAGCTTTTCTAGGACCGCGGTTACCTCGGAAACCTCGCGAGGACGCACAAGAGAGCGAAGGGCCTTCCCTGAGGACCACTCACCAAGTTTTCCTGCGTTGACGTTGTGCACCACTTTGAGTCGACCACTCAGATGCAGCTGCTGGTAAATCGTGGCGATCTTTCGACCGCTGCGTTTGCGCCACTCGTCGGTGTCGGCAATGGGCTCACCAGCGAAATATGCGGCACCGTTGTTAAGCCCAACGGTGCCATTGCAAACGCCGATCAACGTGGACTTTCCAGCACCCGAAGGGCCAACCAGCGCTACGCATTCTCCTGAACCAATGTTGAGATCAACCCCACATAACACCGTGTTCTCGCCGTAGCGAACGGTGGCACGATTGAGCAGAAGAAGCG
>JAYTWN010000464.1:0-3499 GCA_043743435.1 Acidimicrobiia bacterium | reverse complement strand
TAAAGAAGACTTTGACATGGCCATTGACAAACGTATTGTGAATTCTCTTGGGCCGGATTCCCAACGCGAAGCCCGACTTGGGATCCAACGAGCACTGTGACACTCTCGTATCGATTCACCAGATTCATGGCTGCGGCCCGGAACTCCTCCGATATCCAACCCGAGTTCGGAATCGTTTCAGGCACTCGAAACACCCAAGGGCCGATTTTCATCGGCTTTTGTTTAAACGTGTTGACACTGATCAAATACGGCACAATCGGAAGCAGCGGAACGGAAGGCGTCGTCATGTTTGCTCGCTCCTGGCAACTCGCCAGCGATCACGAACCGGGTCGAATTCTCGGAATTCGATTCGACGTTTCAAACTGTTGCCGATGGCAAAGGCCCTCTTGTCGCTCGGCGCTGCGTCTCGTTGCCTAAGACCGATGACGATGCCTGGCGCAATACCAATACTCGCTGCGAAGTCCTTGACAGCCTTTTCAGAACTGAGCCCGATCAGCTTGTTAGCGGCTTCCGGGGCGACAAGAAAATCTTGAGCGAACGTGTCTGCCTCCACCTCTTGTTTTGAGCCGCTACCCGAGTGTGTCTCCTGATCGTCAATCCATTGAGCGTCTTTGTTGCCGTTGTGGAGTAACAGGTGGCCGGCTTCATGAAAGAAGGAAAACCACATCTGGTCGTCGCGCTTTCCTCGGAGACTCAACGCAAGAACCGGTTTGTTATGATTCTACCAAAAGGCGGCGCCGCTAACTCGACCGCCGGCGATCTCAGGTTCGAAGACAACCCGCACTCCAGCCTCACCACATGCCGACTCTAGCCAGTCGGTGATTTCGACACGGTTGGATGCAGTCTCCGAGCGAACAAGACTCAGACACTCGAGAAACTTCTCTTCGGTGTAGGCAGGAACCGTCATTTTCGATGCACGCTGCCTTACGGTTTCAATCCAAGCAGCTAAAGCCGGACGATCAACGTGATGCGCCTCGGACTGGCGAAGCAACACCCCCGGGCGGGGCGCGACTAGTTCCCAAGCAGTTTCGGACGCAACACGGAAAAATTTGCGCGCCGCAACAATCAGAGTCGCCTTATCGTTAGTTTCCGGTAGCAGCCCGCGCCGCTTCAGTTCCTTAACCGGCAACGACTTCAACCACAGCAGCTGACTTGGCGTAGGCGAAGCCAATTCGATCCGAAGGAGAGCGTCTCGATAGTTGCTCTCCAAGCGATTCCAAAGCGATGCACGGATTCCCAAAACCTCCTCCAGGCGAACGGCTGTCTCAGGAGAAAGAGGGGCTTTGCCATTCACGATTTGGTTGATGTGTTTTGCGCTCAGCCCAGTTCTTCGGGCCAGTTCGGCTTGTGTCATGGAACGCTCCTCGAGCGCTTCTTCCAAAGTTGATCCGGGTGGTTCTGCAAAATCAGGTTGATAGTTCATTTATCCCTCGTGAGTATCTTCAATGCATCGACACCGCTTTGAGGGCGAGCAGTGCCGGAACAGTTGCGACCCGAAGCCGGGTGGTTTGTTCAGACCATTCGCCGTGTTCGCTGCGGTGCAGGAGTACGAGCGCTTCGACTGGCGCGGTTTCGAAGGCCCAAAGCCTGGCAAGTTCAAAGGCTTGATTGACTTGTGGAGTGGATTTGAATCCTCCCGTGCCGTGAACGGCCATTACGTCGAGAGGTACTCCGGATTGAGTGAGAACTTGGTAGGCACGTTGTTGTTGGGCTCCCGAGCTCACGAGCACCTCGATCATTCGGTCGGCCTCAATGGCTAAGGAATCAAGGTCTTGAGTCTCTCGATCAAGTCCGTTGCAGCGAATACCAACAGCGCCTCCGCCGATCACGACAAAATCGGGCAGCTCCTCAGGCAGTTCTGTCAGCGCAGCGACAAGCCTTGCGAGACCCAAATTTTCGTTAGCGATAATGCGAATCTCACCAGACACGATGCACCCCTGGAGGGTTCCACGCCACGAGGACTTCGCGGCCTCGTGCCGTTGTTGACGCAAGGTCCATTGCCACACCGATCGCGGGGAGTGTTGCTACCGGCTTAGTAAGCCATCTCGACCAGTATCGTCCGAGTCTTTCTGTCGAATTGAGTGGTGAAGGGGTGGTCACAAGCCAGTTGGCCGGCGCGTATTGGACATTCAGCGAAAACGAGGTCGACTGATCGGTGGCAGTCGGATCGGGGCGGCGGAGTAGTGAGCGCACTGGAGCCAGGTCTGTTGTTTTCGTTACCATCACGGTTAGTTCACCAGTGGGTACTTTGCTTGGCGGTTGTGCCCTTCTTGCTTCAAACCACGGTGCGTCCCAAAGCCGATCGGCACTGGCACCGGCAAGAACCCATCCGCTGTTGGGCTCACTCAGCCGCTGAGCAAGCGTGGCTCCAAGTTGTTCGTTTGCTATGCCGACGAACGTTACCGTGCGTTGTCGTTGCGACCATTCTTGAGCGCAGAGTTCGAACACTTCAGGCAGCAATGGTTCATACCGATCGGTGATCAGACCAGCTTCTGTTAGTCGTCGAAGTGCCAGAGAAACCGTCGACGCATTTTTGCCAATAGCGCGTCCGATTTCTCTGACCCCTGGGGTGGCAGGTTCGTTCCGGGCTAAGAGCCAAAGGGCGATATCAAATCCGATGCCCGCCAACGGCCGCTTTGCCTTGGTTGTCAAAATGGTTGGCCCATTCTCCAAAGGGCTCGTTAGGTCAATATCGACGTCAACGAAGAGGCCTTTACCCGTAACGCGTAGATGTCCACGAGCGTCGAAGAACCCTACGTTCGCAGATCGAAAGACGGCCCTCGCCTCAGCGGTGATCCGACGAGCGACAACAAGCACAGACCTGGCACCCGAATGCTGACTGACAATCCAATTAGCCAATGGAAGTGAGACTGTGTCGTCGTCGACCAGAGTGAAGGTGGTCGCTCCTAGCTTCACGTTCCTTTTGGGAATATTGGCTCTACACGGAAGAGCCAGTAATGACGCAGCCTTGGCCAACTCACCGAGCAGGCTTACCAGTCGTGCAGACTGTCCAGTGTATAAGTTCACCCCAACACTTTACCCAGCCAATCAGCCATTGTGGGACAGTTGTGCCTCTAGCCGCCGAACTCGCCTACTAGGAGCCGTTCACTAAGCTGGGCTACAAGCTTTAACGCACCTGGGTCTTCGTTGCACATCCGGCTTCAAGTTGCCCTTCGGTCTACCGGCGATCGGCAACCAACGCCCAATCAGAAGCTGCCCAGGCAATCGCGAAATCGCACCCTTCAAGCCAGATAGACGGAGTGGCTGCGTAGGCTAGATAGCCGGGATCGAGTACTGTAAAACTCATACCACCTGGTCCCTTGGGGACCAGGTTTTTCTTTCAGTCGATTTCCACGCTGCGACTACAAACCGTCTACCCCCGAGCCGGGTGCCAGACAAATCCGGTTGTCGAAATTCAAAGGGGGACTTCGGGGACCGTATGCGAACATTGGAAGATGGCACTCATTCCACCAACCAAGCGTCGGTTTGTACCAGATCG
>JAYTWN010000463.1:0-7622 GCA_043743435.1 Acidimicrobiia bacterium | reverse complement strand
CGGACTCCAGATGCCCGATCGGGACTGAGCGGTTCGAGCAGTTGCCCAACGCCTGTTTTGCTGATCGGCGACGGCCTAGAGGTTGGGTAGCGCCACACCGTCAAGCTCGGCGGCGCGTGACACAGCCGGCGCAACACGTTCCACGACGGTGCGGTCAAACACCGACGGCATGACGAAGTCGGGTTTGAGTTCCGCATCACTCACTGATTCGGCGATGGCGATGGCGGCGGCGATTTTCATATTTTCGGTGATGTCGGTGGCGTTCACATCAAGCGCACCGCGGAAGATACCCGGAAATGCGAGCACGTTGTTGATTTGGTTTGGATAGTCGCTGCGCCCCGTGGCCATAACTGCAGCAATACCGTCGGCTGACTCAGGCCGAATCTCGGGTTCGGGGTTGGCGAGCGCGAAGACAATCGGGTTCGCCGCCATCGTGCGAAGATCCGAAGCGGTGAGGAGGTTGCCGCTACTCACACCGATGAACACGTCCGCACCGCGGAGCATTTCGGCGAGATCGCCCGACTTGCGTTCCTGGTTGGTGTTCTCCGCGAACCACTCATGCATGTGGGTCGCCTGTCGATCGCCTCGCACAAGACTGCCAAAGCGGTCGACGCCAACGATGTGGCCAACCCCGGCGCCGAGCAAAATCTTGCCGATGGCGGTTCCAGCAGCCCCGACGCCCGAGATGACCACCGAGGTGTCGCCGATCGAGCGCCCGGTGACCTTCAACGAGTTCCACAGCGCCGCAAGCACAACAACAGCGGTGCCGTGTTGATCATCGTGGAACACCGGAATATCGAGCAGTGCCTTAAGCCGCTCCTCGACCTCGAAACAAATCGGCGCCGCGATGTCCTCGAGGTTGATGCCGCCAAAGGTTGGTGCGATGCGCTCGACAACTTCGACGATCTCGTCCGCGGTCCTGGCGCGAATGCACATCGGGATTCCGTCAACACCGCCGAAGTCTTTGAACAGCAGCGCCTTGCCCTCCATGACCGGTAGTGCCGCTTCGGGGCCGATATCACCGAGGCCGAGCACCGCGGTGCCGTTACTCACGATGGCCACGGTGTTCTTGCGAATCGTGTACTTCCGTGAGAGAGCCGGGTTCTCATGAATGGCCATACACACACGCGCAACACCAGGCGTGTACGCCATCGAAAGATCGTCGCGGTCGTTGACGGGCGCTAGCGCCCGGATCTCGATCTTGCCGCCTTCGTGCATCGCCATCGTGCGGTCGAACCAGCTCGCGAGCCGCACCCCGCTGAGTGCGGTGACCGCGGCAACGACGCGTTGCTGATGTGCTTCATCCCGACAGTGCACGACGAGTGACCGGCGCAGTTCGGGGCCGCGAACGTCGAAGCCATCCAGAGCGCCGATGTTGCCACCAGCGTCGCCGATCGCCACTGCCAATCGCCCGAGCGTTCCCGGTATGTTTTCGAGTACACAGTCAAGCGTGATGGAGTAAGCGGCGGTCGTTGCGGTAGGCACGGCGGACAAGGCTAGGAGACTGGAGAACAAATCCGACTGGATCTCAGATTTAGTTCTGTTGTCGCAGTTCGCGGCTTGTCTCGGTCGGATTATTCACCACTCTCCTAGCTCAGTGTCGCTCGAACCACCGAGACGAGTATCGCTTAGTCGAGCGAGGAGGCGCTTGCGAGCTCGCAGCACAAGCCCTATCGGATGCCTCTCGTTATCACTTCGGGAGCTTCGCCAGTTGTTCGTTTCGAAGAATCGATCGACATCGTCGCATCGTAGAACAGCACTTGGAAAGTAGAAATGCCTCCCAGCTTTTGCTGCCCCCTATGCTGGCCATGCATGGGACTTCTTTCGTGGATTTTGGTAGGCCTGGTCGGCGGATCGCTCGCCCAATCAGTTACCGGACAGGAAAAAAAGGGATGCGTTTACACCTTGATTATCGGGGTGATTGGCGGCCTTATTGGTGGCTTTCTGTTTAACCGTTCTGGAACCAACAGTTCCCTTACCGGGTTCAACCTTCGGTCGGTTTTCACCGCATTCATTGGCGCCTGCGTGTTGTGTTTCATCATGAAGTTCGCCCGCAAACGCTGAGACGCTGTTGTGGGGCTGCCAGGCTCGATCGCTGCTTCGTATCGCGTTCCCGCCCAGCGTTAGGCCAAGGTAGTGATGCTTTCCAATCGGGATGAGAATTCTTCGTTTCCCTGAGAGCGCGGTGGTTTTTCCGTCGAGGGTAACGGTCATAGCTAGCCCGATGAGCTGAAGGTGAATCGGTCGTGTGGTTGGGGCGTCCGCTCGGGCTTACGGGTTGGCGTTTGGGGGAGAGTCGGCGGTTGCGGCGAGGTATCCGGTGATGGCAAATTCGATTTCGCGGATAACACCACGTCTCTGTGACAAAGGAACCCGGTCGGCCAACCCGAGGAGGGAGCGAGCAATGTCGGCAATCACTCGGGAGCGAAGGAGTCGGATGGCGGGGGCAATATCGGGGCGACGAAGGGCGAAGATGTTCTCAATTCCGGCAACGAAACCTTCTTGGAGTCGCTCCCCGGCGCTCGCAAGCTGTGGTGAGGTGAGTCGACCGTTGAGCAGGGGTACGGCTCCTGGGTGTTCTCGATAGAACCCGTCGAGGGCTGCGATGATGTGGGAAACCAGAACTTCGGGGCTGGTGGCGGGCTCGTCGACAAGGTGTTTGTTGTATAGGTCGCCAATGCGTTCCACATAGCGGTCGGCGAGGGCTTGGGCCAGGGCTTCTTTGTTAGGAAAGAATTCGTACAGCGAGCCAATAGAGGTTTCTGCTTGTTGGGCGATGGCGTTGGTGGTGGCGGCTTCGTAGCCAACTTCGGCAAAGACTTGTTCCGCCGTGTCGAGAATGCGCTCCAAACGTTCCTGGGCGCGGGCTTGGCGAGGTTTGCGGCGAAGCGGGCTGTCAGTCATGTTCTGGACAGTTTCACATTTTCCTGACACGGCAATACGCAGCCGAGGGCGAAGTTCGAGCGGCACCTCTTCGCTTCGTTTCCGCTTCCAGGAAACAGATCCTTGACTTTCGTCACAAATAGGCGCAAAATCTGAGCAATTGCTCGGATTCGTCTAAGGATGCGGGCACAGACTTCTGGAGGCCCCATGCCGTACAACGTTGACGAACTCTTAACCGCACGTGAACGCCTTCGGGCCGACGCAAACGATGTTGAAGCCATCATGGCCATGACGAATCGTGATGCCAAGGCCGAGCTCTCGGCGGTTCAGTCAAACTTTGATTCGATCTTTACGTGGAACTACACCAAAGGGACCCGACCAGCACTGAACAAGTTGTACGAGAAAGCCAAGGGCAGCCAGTGGGACGGTGAGAAGGATCTCGATTGGTCAATCACCGTCGACGAAGAAAAAGTGGCATCCGATCTTGCCATTGCCGCCCCCGAGGCTGGATGGCTCCGTCAACGAGCTGAAGAAGAAGGAATCATCAAAGGTTGGGGTGACAAAGAGTGGCTTCAGCTGGGTATGGAGGGTCAGAACTGGCGGCTTTCGCAGTTCATGCACGGAGAGCAGGGCGCTCTCATTTGTACGGCCCGCATCACCGAAACCGTTCCGTGGTACGACGCCAAACTGTTCGCCGCCACCCAAGTGGTCGACGAGGCTCGTCACGTTGAAGTGTTCGCCAAGTACCTGGAGACCAAGCTCAGCGGCTACTACCCCATCAACGCCCACCTCGAGGCGTTGCTCAACGACATCATTTCCGACAGCCGTTGGGATATGACGTACCTGGGTATGCAGATCATGGTGGAAGGCTTGGCCCTCGCCGCTTTTGGCTTCATGCACATGATCACCACCGAGCCGCTGCTGAAGCAGTTGCTCCGCTACGTCATGAGCGATGAAGCCCGCCATGTGGCGTTCGGCGTAATTTCGCTGAAAGAGGCCTATGAAGACATGAGTGGCGCGGAGATTCGTGAACGCCAAGAGTTTGCCTACGAGGCTGGGCTCCGCATGCGTGACCGCTTCCTTATGCAAGAGGTTTGGGATCGCATGGGTGTTGATGTGAAGAAGATGGTCAAGCTGCAGCTCTCTATTCCCAACGAGTACAAGGATTTCCAGAAGTTGTTGTTCTCAAAAATCGTGCCGAATTGCCGCAAACTTGGTCTGCTTGATGCCGGCGATGGTTGGTTGCGGCAGAAGTGGACCGACCTGGGTGTGATCGAGTTCGAAAATTGGGCCGACACGGGTGAAGAATACAACGAGCTTGATGCTGTCGCTGCCGACCGCGAAGCAGCAGCTGCTTAGCTCCTTTCTCGCTTCGTTCCAGGGTGCTACTGCGAGCGAAGAACCTCCGCGTTTGATTGGATTCGGGCAATACTTTCGGTAATGCCTGAATCTGATCACGCTACGACCTCCCTTGGCCGGCGACCCAACGTACGACGAACCACACGGGACACCTTTCTGTGCAGCACTGCGAGTATCGAGCCGTTCCGATGAGCCAACTCAGCGCCATTGGTTTTGATGCGGATGACACGCTGTGGCACAACGAGGATCACTTCGCCGCCACCGAAGAAGCATTTGCGGATTTGGTGGCGCCGTGGGCTACGGCTGAACAAGCAAGTGAATCCCTCTTGGCCACCGAAATTCACAATCTGGAACTCTTTGGGTATGGAGTGAAAAGCTTCACCCTCTCCATGATTGAGTCGGCCATGGAGCTCAGCGGTGGGGAGATTCCGTCGGCGGATTTGGCCATGCTGCTGGAACGGGGCAAGGAGATGTTGGCTCGCCCCGCCGAGATCATTTCCGGTGTGCATGATGTGTTGGAACAGTTGAGCGGAAGCCATCGTTTAGTAGTGATCACCAAAGGTGATTTACATCATCAAGAACGGAAGGTTTTACACTCCGGCGTGTCTCATCATTTTGATGCAATTGAGGTGGTTTCGGAGAAAGATCCCGAAACATATGCGCGCATATTGCATCGATACGGTATTGATCCGGCCCGGTTTTTGATGGTGGGTAATTCATTGAAATCCGACATTGCCCCTTCGGTCTCTTTGGGAAGTTTCGGAGCCCATATCCCCTACGCCTTCACCTGGGCCCACGAACAAGTTCAGCAGAAGGCAATACCTGAGGCGACCGCGACGGTTGATGAGGCGCAGCGCTCTGCGAAGGAGCGAACCTTTACCCTGGCCACGATTGTCGAGGTGCCAGGACTGGTGGCACAACTCGAAAGTGGCTGACCGCCATGCACGTACTACCGGACAAGAATTCGCATCATGACGCAGCGCCAGACCCGCGGTTCGCCCTTGCGGCGGTTACGCCATTTTTAGATCGGATGCTGCGATAGCCCACGCTAAGCCTTCGGCGGGGTCTTCGATCGCTAATCGCAAGGCCCAGCCGGTTGCCGGGCTGCCATCGTCCCACCAGTACCAGCGAAGTTCCGATGCGGCTTGACCCAATTCGTCAGGCTCGATGCGATCCTGTCCGTCGAAACCGGCAAGATGTTGCAAAGCCCACCACGCTGCAGCCCGCCCCGATGCAGCACCGCGCCTACGGCCTTGGGCCCCCCCACTTGCGCCAGCCCAAGCCATATGCGCCATGGCTTCGTCGGCCCCTATGCGAGCACGGCGGTGATGTGAGCAGCCCAATGTGGCCACGGCATCTTCTGCACTTCCACGCACGGCAATGGTGTCAACTCGTCCATTGGAACCACTCACCCAAGCGGCGACGAGATCTCGTAAACATCGCACCGTTTCAGGGTCGTCGATCGCTTTGGAGTATCGTTTTCGGGCCACCGTGAGCGATTCCATGGCCAGCGGTGTTGGGGGGCTAACAAAGGTTGCTTTGGCCGGTTCATAAACGGCGATTTCGTAGTCGGGCTCCCAATCGGCTATCCGCAGCGGAATGGAAAGTACGTCAGCGAACGGTACGTTATCGCCGTTGAACTGTTCGCCCCGCAACACACATTCGTGGGCGACCATGCCAGCTTCGGGGGACTGTGGAAGGTAACTGCTAAGCGCGCTGAATCTATGTGTACTTGCCATTACTTCAGCAAAAGGTCCGAGGGTGAAACGCTCCGCGGTTGATCCCAATACCGATGCGGCAAATAAAGCGGGTGCATCGAGAGCGAGGCGGTATTCAGCATAGGCAGCGGCGGGCCAAAGTTGCTTGCCTCTGCTCAATGCGGCGCGGCACCGGTCACGGAGGTCAACCACGAGCGCCCAGCACTCATCGAAAGCCCAATGATTGATCAGTGAAGTCAGTTCATCGAGATCACCGAGGGCAACGGCAGATTCGTTTTGCTGTTCACCGCTCGACACAATTGCAAACGTTATCGGTGTTCAATCAGTTGTGCGCTAGCCAGCAAGAAATTTCGGAAAACGACATCCCGAGCAGGGCTTTTACAAATAGTTGAAAGCCTGCCAGTCACAGGTACATTCAGCATTGTTTGGTCTTGATTAGTGAACGTTACGTTGCAGCAATTCGGCGAGGGTTTCGAACGCTCTCGATCGGTGCGACATCGTGTTCTTGACAGCGTCACCGAGTTCAGCAAAGGTCAAGCGCTTAGCGGTCAGATCAAACAAAGGCGGAGCAGTACTCGACGATTCCGATGGCGCACCTTCGAGCGGCGCAAAGACGGAGTCGTAGCCAAAGCCGCCTTCGCCATGGACTTCAGCCGTGATCACACCATGCACTCGACCTTCAGCCCAGATCTCGGTTCCGTCGGGCCAGGCCACAATGGCGACGGTGACAAACGAGGCGGTCCGTTCAGATGGCCGTAGCGCACCAACTCGGTTGAGTTCGCTCAGAAGCTTTTGGCAGTTATCGGTGTAGGTAGCGCGCTCGCCCGCGTATCGGGCGGTGTGCACGCCAGGATCGCCTCCAAGGGCGTCAACAAACAATCCAGTGTCGTCGGCTACTGCGGGCTTTTGGGTAGCTTGAGCGAGGGCGTGGACTTTGAGCCTGGCGTTACCAAGCAACGTATCAGCATCTTCGACCACTTCGGCGACTTCGCTCGGTCGAGGCAGCACCATTAAGTTCGGAAGGGTGGAGCGCAGCAGAGACTCGATTTCCGTCACTTTGTGAGGGTTGGCCGACGCCATCACCACTTCAAGCAAAGGGTCTCTCCCGCCGTGCAACGAGTCCGGAATCGAGTTATCCATCGCTCAGTACCCAACGCCAAATGCCGTCCAGATACCGTTCGGATCAATGACCAATTTGATATCGACATAACGGCCCTTAGTCCGCGTTTGGTCGATATCTTCGGGGTTGAATCCCAGTTTGGCCAATACCGCTTCGTCTTCAAGCGTCCAGTCTTTCGGATCTTTGAGCGCAACAGCGGGCCACACGGTTCCTCCGCGGGCATCCTTGCCGGGGGCCAGTTCCAACACCTTGGCGATGCGGGCCAACTCATCGGGTCCACCGCCATCGAACTGATCTTTCCATGCTTTGGTAGGGCCACGTTCGCCCAGGAAACCCCAGCGGAATCGGCGGTCGCCAATAATGTCGCGCAGACCGTCGTAGTTGTGAATGATCGCCGCAGCGTAGATCGAGTTGGCGGTGGAGAGGACCGATTCGCTCACTGGGTTGCCGTCAGCCAGATTCCGAGCCACACCGTCGCCATGGGGGATGGTGGTCGGAGGAATAGTGGTCGGCGGAATCGTGGTTGTGGCCTGCGTTGTGGG
>JAYTWN010000462.1:0-3637 GCA_043743435.1 Acidimicrobiia bacterium | reverse complement strand
CCAGCGAAAAAGGGTGACTTTCCCAAGGTGCTGCGCAATGCTGTGGTGGCGGCCGAGGATCGTCGGTTCTATACCCACGGTGGTATCGACATCAAAGGTTTGGCCCGCGCCCTCTCGCGAGACGTGAAATCCGGCCAAGCCGAGCAGGGTGCGTCCACCATTACCCAGCAGTTGGTGAAGGGGGTCTACTACCCCGATGAGTCGACCGATATCGTGAAGAACGAAAGCACCAACGTGATCACCGGCAATGCCAATCGCGTGTGGAAGAAGCTTCGTATCGCCATCATCGCCAATCGCTTGGATCGGGAACGTTCCAAAGATGACATCTTGTACGAGTACATGAACAACATCTTTTTGGGCAACGGTGCCTATGGCATGTCGGCGGCCGCGAAGGTGTATTTCCGTAAACGGGTACAAGACCTCACCCTCTCAGAAGCGGCAACGCTGGCCGGGATCATTCCGGCCCCGTCGAAGTATGAACCCCGCGGGAATCGCAGTAGCGCCGAAGTAAAACGCAAAGCAACCTTGCGACAGATGCTCGACATTGGATACATCACGCAACGGCAATTCAATGAGGCCTTCGCCCAGGAATTGTGGTTGCAAGCCGACGGAACCCCCCCAGTTGGAAAGCCCTCCACGCTGGTTTTTCCCAAGACGGAAGTAACTACTAGGTACCCATACTTCGTGGATTTTGTGCAGCGCTACGTGATTGCCAAATACGGTGAAGCGGCACTCTATGGGGGTGGGCTACAAATCAACACCACACTCGATGTTCGCCTCCAAGATGCCGCAGAACTTACCCAGGCCAATCTGCTCAAAGGCACCAAGGCCGGGTTGGAATCCTCGATCGTTTCGGTTGAGCCACTTACCGGTTACGTAAAAGCTCTCGTGGGAGGACGGGATTTCGATGCCCCCGGTGGCAAAGTAAATTTGGCGTTGGGTGACTGCCCGTCGAAAGAAAAACTGAATCGCCTGTTGGGTGGGAAGAAACCCAAGCTGCCCCCGCCGTGTGAAACCGATAACTACGTTGACGGCGGTGGTTCCGGGCGCTCCCCAGGCTCATCGATGAAACCTATTGCCCTCGCCGAAGCATTTCGTCAAGGTATTCCCCAATCTCAAGTGGTGAGTGGCGCTATCTACAAATGCAAAAAACCTCGGGCGTGCACCATCCGAAACTATGAGGGTGCCGCCTATGGAGACGTTGACCTTCGACAGATGACTATTCGTTCCGTCAACACTGCCTATGCGCGCTTAGCATATGACGTGTTGGGTGTCGAGAATGTGGCCAAGATGGCGCAGAAACTTGGCATCACGTCGGCTTGGTATGACCCGAAACGTCATGGGCCTTCTTACGTGCTCGGCGGCATTGATGTATCACCGCTGGAAATGGCTGCTGCGTACTCAGTGTTCGCTGGACGAGGACTCAAAGCCTCGGCCACACCGATTCTCACCATCACCGATGCCAACGGCAAAATTCTCGAAGACAACGTAACTCGTCAGCCAACTCGGGTGTTGAGCCAGGCCGTAGCGGACAACGTGACCGACGTATTGAGTGCCGTGGTGACCGAAGGTACCGGGAAGAAAGCGGCGTTGGTCAACCATCCAGTCGCTGGCAAAACAGGAACCTCACAGGGCTATGGCAACGCCTGGTTTGTTGGATACACACCAACACTGTCGACCGCTGTTTGGATCGGCTATCGCGATTCCCCCAAACCGCTCTACAACATCAAAGGAGTCCGACGGGTCGCCGGTGGCACATTGCCCGCCTTGACCTGGTCGCGCTACATGAGCATGGCCATGGAGGGCATAGCCACCACGGCGTTCGACGAGCCAGCTCCGATTATTCGTCCAATAAAGATTTCGGCCAAGGAGCTCGTAGCGAAAAAGGCCCGCGAAGGGATTGATCTTGGCCCGAAACGAACCACTGGATTCACCGGTGAGCGAACCTATGTGGATGCCCTGAACCCTCCCGCTCTGCGTCCGCCACAAGATCCCAACGGCCCAGATGCGGAACCACTGTTAGGAGTTCCGGTAACCACCATTGGCCCCGTGATTACCGCCACATCGATCGTGTCCAACGGTGTCACCGTCCCGCCGCCACCTACCGCTGCCCCCATCGTGCTTCCGGCCATTTCGGTTCCTCCACAACCAATCCCTACGGTTCCGTAGCTCTTTTATGAAGGCGGACAGAGTTCTTCTTGCCCTGTCGGCGAAAGTAAACGAAGAGAAAAACTTATTTGATCAAGCCGAAGTCGCTGCAGGGGTGCGATGGAGCCGCAGCAAGTGGGTCGGGAAAAAGATCTCCTAAAGCCCGCCTAAGGAAGCGTCGATGTTAGTTCATAAAGGTTTTCCTCTACATCCGTACAGGTTGCTGCTCAGAACCAACACGCAGGAGATTTCGGTGCCCGATCAAGGACAAGTTGCAGAAGTGGACATACTCCGTGCATTCCTGAATGCGTCTGAAGCCGCCCTGTTACTCATCAGTACTGACGGCACCGTTCGCTACGCTTCTGAAGGAGCTCAGAACCTTTACGGCAACCTTCTCCTTCCACTTGTTGGCCGGCAGATTTTTGAGTTTGTTACCAAACCCAGTGCCGTGCTGTTGAAAAGTTACTTTGCCGATATGGTTGCAAACAACACGCAACGTTTGGAAGTTACTCTGCCGCTAGCCGAGTTCACCGAGCAAGCAGCATCGCAGGTAACAAGCCAAACTGTAAATAAATCGACGGTGCAATGGCCGGTTCAGTCTGCTGACCAATTGCCCGTTCAATCTGCGGACCACCAATCAATCGATCGTACGATTCGCTTTGAGATTATCAACGGGCACAAGAACCGAGCACTCAACGGATTCGTGATGATCGTACGCGAAATTGGTAAAGCGCCCCTGTCGAAACAAGAACAGGAGCTTCGACCTAAAATTGAAGCACTGCTCAGCAAAACCCTGGCCCGCTTCGCCAACGCTTCGATCGGCAGCACCGAACGCGACCTTCACGAAAGCCTCGGTGAGTTCTGCGAACTTGCCGGGATTGAACGGGCGATGTTGTGGGTACTCGATGAATCTGGCCGCATGTTCGTGCCGGAAAACGAGGTACACCAATCCGACGTGCTTCCCCTCGATGGACGAACCCCCAACCTTCCGGTGATGATTGTGAAAAACCACGCACCGGACCTGTTTGACGGTGCATGGATCGTGGCAACGCGGTACAACTCTTTTGCCCCGCTGCTCACCGCCGTAGAGATCCCTGACCTCCCCGCCATCCCCCAAATCACGTTTGCGCCACTACTTTGTGACGGGGAACTCGTTGGGTTGCTTTCGCTCAATGCCACGGATTTTTCCACGATGTGGTCGGAACAGACGAAGTCTTACATCGATAGTGTTACCTGCATCTTTGGCAACGCACTCAACCGCCGAGAGGCCGAACGAGCGTTGGCATTTCAAGCCCTGCACGACTCTTTGACTGGACTACCGAATCGGTCGCTCCTGCTTGATCGACTTCGTATTGCCCTTGCTCGAAGCGCTCGGACCACCGACAACGTTTGCGTCATGCTCATCGATCTTGACGGCTTCAAACAGGTGAATGACACCCTCGGACACGATGCTGGAGACGAACTGCTTCAAGTCATTTCACAACGCCTC
>JAYTWN010000461.1:0-9935 GCA_043743435.1 Acidimicrobiia bacterium | reverse complement strand
ATTGTGGCCCAAAGACCGTGTTCATGCAGACGGAACACGTTCATCTCGGCCTTCTCCCGGGCGCCGGTAAACACCGCAGCACGGCCCTTTTGGTGAACATCAAACATCAAAATCTCAGCTTTTTCACGATTGAAGCCGAAGACCTTCTGAAGGACATAGGTCACATAGGACATCAAATTAATGGGATCGTTCCAGACCAAGACCACCCATGGACGATCAATATCGGTCGATGTATCCGAGATGACCTCAGAATCACGAACGGGAGTAGCAACGGGCACCCAGCGATTCTGCACGCTCAGAAGCGGCATTGATGACAAATTCCAAACAAAGCTGGCCAATTAGCTCGGTCCCTGCACAGCGTGAAGTGCTTTTGCACCGAAACCAACTGTTCGCACAAGGTTCCGGGCAAAGCCCAATTCGCAGAAGCGGCTTTGAGAATCACACGGAGGCGATTTCGACAAGCCCGCGACCTTCAGTACGCTTGTAGTCGTATGCCAAGGATCCGTACAGCGCCTCTCGAGCGCACTCCGCTCCTTGATAACACCGCCGCAACGGCTGGAATCGCGCCCGATCGGTCGCCTCTGGGTCGAATCAAAGCCTATGTGGCGCTCACCAAGCCCCGCATCATCGAACAGTTGCTGATCACCACCATCCCCACCATGTTCGTGGCCCGTCACGGTATGCCCGGTGTTTGGCTCATGATCGCCACCCTCGTTGGCGGCACCTTGGCCGCGGGCGGAGCCAACGCCATCAACATGGTCGTTGACCGTGACATCGACACCATCATGGAACGCACCAAAGGCCGGCCACTGGTAACCGGCGCCATGACCCCACGTGCCGCTCTGATCTTTGCCATCACTATCGAAATTGCTGCGTTTGTGTGGCTTTGGGCGTTCGTCAACCTGCTCTCCGCTGTGCTCGCCGTGTCCGCCTGCCTGTTCTATGTGTTCATCTACACCCTTTGGCTAAAGCGCACCTCGAAACAGAACATCGTGATCGGCGGAGCTGCCGGTGCCGTACCAGTTTTGGTTGGATGGTCAGCCGTGCTCGACCGCCTCGACTGGGCGCCCGTTTTGCTGTTCGCCGTCATTTTTGTGTGGACACCACCGCACTTCTGGGCGCTCGCCGTGAAATACCGTGACGATTACGCCGCCGCTGACGTGCCAATGCTTCCGGTCGTCGCTTCATTCCGCAACATGGCGAATCAAATCATTGCCTACTCCGTGGTGATGGTCGGGCTGACGTTGTGGTTCGGACCCGTTGCCGGCATGGGACGTTTCTATACGGCGTCCGCCGCGCTGCTCGGTGCCATGTTCCTGTTTTACGCCGCCAAGCTGTACAAGTCCGGCATGGACACGGTGGCACCTGGGGAAATGGCTGGAGCGGCAACGGTCAAACCGGCTATGCGTCTGTTTGCGTATTCCATTGCTTACCTCACACTGCTCTTCATTGCTATGGCTGTCGACCAGCTCCTCGTTCACGGTTTCTAAAGTTGCCGACGATGACCAGAACATCGCCGGATGGAATCGTGGAGTGCCACCAGCTGACGCTTTGCGTGTGTTTGCAAAAGTCACAAAGCAGCGTTTCGGCGTGATCTCCCGGTCGGCGTTGGGTTATTTGGGCGTAACGCTGCATAGCGACTTCCGCTTCACTGCACTAGAGTTCCCTCGTTCATTTGTCTCGTTTGGACCACTTGTCGGCGCCTTGGCGTGGGCTGGAAGTCCGCCTGTTTCGGAGCGCGCATGACGCTTACTGCATCACCCGGATCCTCAATGACTGTTGACCAGGTTGCCTTTGGCGACTTGGCGAGTGTTCATTCCACCCCCGAAACGTGGTTTACCACCACCGATCACCGCACGATTGGCGGCCTTATGGCCGGTATTTCGTTGGTCGTCGGATTGGTTGGTACCGTGATGGCCTCGCTCGTGAGCCTCAAGCTCGACGATGCGGTACAAGGCAAACTCAGCGAATCGGGCCTGCTCAGCGGTTCATCCGACGGTGCTCTGTCTTTCGGACGGATATTCAGCGCCCAACGTCACGGTTTACTCATCATGGTGGCCGGGCCGTTGTTTCTAGCGCTAGCCACCCTCGCTGTGCCTCGGATGATCGGCAGTACTCGCCTTGCATTTCCTCGCCTCGGCGCCTTCACGCTTTGGGCCTACGAGGCAGCCATGGCTCTGTTCATCGCTTCCATCGTGGTTGGTGACGGTCCCTCAACCTTGAGCCTGGTTGGGGTCAACCCCTCCAGCGAGCCAATGAATCACGCAACGGGCCTGATGCTTCGCGCCTTTGCCGTGGTCGCCGTCGTGATGACACTCGGCGCCATCAACATCGTCACCACGGTCCTTACCCAACGTTCCCCTGGCCTTCGCCTCGGCAACGTTGCTCCCTACGTTTGGGCGTCGTTTGTTACCGCTGGAATCACCCTGATCTCTGCCCCGGTCTTCGCCGCTGGCCTCCTGATCACATTCATCGACCGGCACTTCAATTCCATCCTCTACGCTGCCGACGGATTCTCCCGGGTGTATACGCACTCCCTGTGGTTCTTCGGTCGTCCAGATGCTCTCCTCTTGATCCTGCCTGCTCTGGGCATCGCCAGTCAGATTGTGGCCAACACCGCAGGCAAGTCGTTGCTTGGCGGACCAGTTGACAAAATCCTGCTTTCCTTCTTCGGTGTCCTAACACTGGGTGCTTGGGCGGGTGGCGATTCACTCCTGACCGCAGTCATCCAGCCAACTTCCACCTGGCTCACTGGCCTGATCGTGATCCCAGCTGGTCTTCTGGTTCTGCTCTGGTTGGGTACGCTCGCCACCAAAATCAAACCCACACCCGGATTGCTCTTTGTGGTTGCCCTCATTGCCATGCTTGGCCTCGCAGGAATCAACGTGCTGGTCGCAGCAGTTCGAGGCGTCACCGACGCAAATCTGCAAGAAGTGTGGCGAGTCAACCAAACATCGTTGATGCTCACGGCCATTCCGTTGGTGCTCGCACTCGGTGGGCTTGTTGAGTTTGCGCCAATCATTTGGGGACGCAAAACCTTGCAACCCCTCGTTGGTTTGGCAGCACTTGCCGGACTAGGCGGTGGCGTTCTCGCTGCGCTAGGCCACGCTGGCATTGCCTACAAATCCAACGTCGACGATTCGGGCAGCGTCGCAACAGTCGTTGCTTTCGTTGGTGGACTGCTCCTAGCGGCAGCCGTTGCCATCACGTTGCTCAACCTGCTCGGCAGCATCGTTGGCCGTAAAGGCGAAGCAGTCGAAGCCTCAATTTCGTCCGGTGAACTCACGGAGGTTGCCGCCTAATGGCTACGCCCGCCCTATCAACCGGCGTAAATGCCGAAACCACCCCGTCCCGTAGCGGTACGCCTGCTCTTGTTGGCACCGTGTGCACCCTGGCTGCTGGAGCCATGTTCACCACGGGAGTTACCTCTGCCTACCTGAGCGTGCGAAATGCAACGGGCGCTTCGCAATTCGTGCCGGTAGCTATGCCATTCAATAACTATGTGGCCGTGATGATCGCGGTCACCCTTTCCTTGGCTTCGATCGCCGCCGGATGGGCTGTCACGTCCATGCGTCTCGGTAACCGTCGATATGCCTCAACGGGTTTTGGTTTCGCGGCATTCATGGGAATCGCCGCACTGAACCTGATCTGGTTCCTCGGTACCGACGCAAAACTCTCCGTTGACACTGGCGCCTACACCGTGTTGTTTTACGCCATGTTGGCAACCGGTGTCATCATGGTGGTTATTGGCCTAATGAGCTCCCTCACGGGACTCGCCAGGGTGCTTGGCGGTCAAGCCACGGCTCGCCAACCGCAATACGCACTAGCGAGCGCTTGGGGCCAGCACTTGGCGCTCGCCTCGTGGTTCGCCGTCTACATCACGGCCTACTGGCTCAAGTAACCCGGCTCGCACGAAAGAACCATCATGCTGAACCTCGGATCAAAAACCTTCTTCGGAGCAGGCTTTTTCTGTTTCCTTATGGCCGTTGGCTACTCTCTCGTCTCATCGGACTACTCGGGTGCCGTGCTTCTGCTCGTTGCTACCGCGGGTCTCGTGGCGGTAGGCGCCGCCAGCCTCACCGCTACGGGCACGGCCGAGCGGTTCGTGGACACACCCGCCCTGCTCGCATCCGCTGACGCTCCGTCGATTGCTCCTTTTGCGGCGGCGCTTGGACTCGGCGTGATCGGCCTGGGTGCCGCCTTGGGTGCGCCGGCCTTGATCGCTGGACTGCTGGTTCTGGCCGTGGGAGCAGGGATTTGGTTCTCGGCAGCTTGGCGTTCGCACCCCGAGCATGTCTCGGCCCTCTCGCCCCGTATCTCCGACCGGTTCTCGCTACCTTTCGGTATGCCCCTGATCCTGCTGGTGTTGATCGTCGCCTCTGCTTATGCCATCTCCCGCACGCTGCTGGCCGTTAGCAAAACGGGAGCCCTTGGGGTCCTGGTCGTTGCGTCCCTTGCGGTGTTCGGGGGAGGTTTCCTGATGGCTTCAAAGTCCAACAAAAAGGGTTTGATTCAGATCATGGCAGTTGTCGCAGCGGTGTCGCTTGCGGTGATGTTTATCGTTGGCCAGTCCGCAGGAAGCCGCAAGTTTGAGAAGCACGGCGAAGGACACGGTGCCGAACACAGCGCAAAGGCCGGAGCCGAGGAAACCAAAGAAAAGGCTGGCGCCACGGCCGAACCATGATCGCTAGAGGCCGCAATCGGTGGCTTTTCGGCGCATTTGCCGGGATCGTCATCTTGCTTGGTGGAATCGTTTGGCTCTTACAGCCAGTGCGCCAAACAACGTTCTTCGCTCCGGTATCGGCCCCTTCGATTGATCTACCAAACCTCAACGGGACGCAACGGATACGGCTTGAGTCGTTTCTCGGACGCCCCGTTGTCGTGAATTTTTTTCTATCTGATTGCATCCCTTGCAGAACCGAACTCCCAATGCTCCAAGCCGCCTCCATCCTTCACGAACCAACCGTCGCCTTTCTTGGAATCAATTCCGAACGAGTAACCGATGGTCGCGCCTTCGTGAAGAAGATGCAACTCAGCTTTCCCGTTGGATCGGATCCAGATAGTGCTGCAGCTGAAGCTTTTGGGGTGATGGCCAACCCATCAACCTTCTTTATCGATGCAACCGGCGTGGTGCGCAGCCGGATTTTGGGTGCCATCTCTGCCAAAGAACTAGAACGTCGCATTAGCGCCATGAGCGATAGGTAATCGCATGATATTTCGTAGCATTTCGTTTCTTTCATTTTTTGCGTACCGCTCCACAACGCGAGAGGCTTAAGTCCGTGGGTTTTCGTCGAAGTTCTCGTTTATTGGCTGTCGCTGGGTTGACCAGCGCCACGCTGTTCCTCTCCTCGTGTATCAAGGATGCGCCGCAAGACACGTTTGCGCCTGAAGGGCCCAGTACCCGCCGGGTGTTTAACCTGGCCCGGCCGGTGTTTATCATCGCTGGCATCGTCGGCTTTGCTGTGTATGCGGTGATCGCTGTGTGCATCGTGAAGTTCCGTCGTCGTGACGATCTGCACGTTCCCGTTCAGGTCCATGGCAACACCAAGCTGGAGCTCCTGTGGGGCGCTATTCCAGCGGTGCTCCTGGCCGTTGTTGGCGTTTTCAGTGTCGGAGAGATTTTTAAGCAGGCCGCAGTACCAAAGGACGCCATCAACATCACGGTGATTGGCCACCAGTGGTGGTGGGAGTATCACTACGCCCCGGTCGGCCAAAGCAAGCTTGAACCCAAGCTGGTAACCATCGACGATCCGGCGGATATCGACGCTGCGGAACTGGCCGGTCGTGAACCCCGAAAACTCGCCAATGTCGTCAAAGAATCCGGTCCGGTCATCGTGACCGCCAACGAACTTCACGTGCCCGCTGGAAGAAGTGTTCGCCTGGCTCTTACTTCCACCAACGTTATGCACAACTGGTGGGTGCCAAAGTTAGCGGGCAAGCTTTACGCCATCCCGGGGAAAATCAACCACCTCAACTTGGACTCTGATCCAGAAGATGCCGGAAAGACCTTCTACGGTCAGTGTGCAGAATTCTGCGGAACCTCACACGCCAACATGCGCTTTAAGGTCAAGGTCGACTCGCCCGCAGACTACGAAGCCTGGCTCGTTGCGCAAACGGCTGCTGCGGCCGAACCAACGACCGAAGCGGCCAAAGCTGGCCAAGCCCTGTTCGTAGGTGGCGGCGCCTGTTCGAGTTGCCACTGGTTGGAATCCTCGAAGACCAATGAATTTGAAACAGAAAAAGACTCTGAAGGCAAGGACGTGATTGTTAAAAAAATCGGTCCGAACCTCTCACACATTGGAAGCCGCGCCCACTTCGCTGGAGCGATCGCAGAGCTCAACACCACCAACCTCAAGGCCTGGATTCGCAATCCACAGAAATTCAAGCCTGGCTCGAAAATGGTTGTCCGGAAGTTCACCGAAGACGAAGTAAACAACCTCGTCGCCTACGTCGAGTCACTGAAGTAGTGCTCCAATGAGCCTGCACATCCACACCACCGCTGTCATCCCCCCAACTGTCCACACGAGCGGAGTTTCGTCATGGCAATAGTTCTTCGTCCGCCTTCAAAGCCCACGCTTCTTGAAGCGTCCCCAACGGTCACCAAACCAGTGGACACGGGTCTGCTGCGTCGACCGTTCGAATCCGAGAAGGGTCTGTGGTCGTGGATTACCACGGTTGACCACAAGCGCATCGGCATCCTTTACGGGATTGCGTCGCTGTTCTTTTTTGTGGTCGGTGGGCTCGAAGCTTTGATCATCCGTCTTCAGTTGGCTCGCCCTAACGGAACCGTGATCTCCGCCGACGTGTACAACCAGATGTTCACGATGCACGGCACAACGATGGTGTTCCTGGTAGTCATGCCGCTTTCGGGTGCGTTCTTTAACTACTTCCTGCCACTGCAGCTCGGTGCACGCGACGTGGCGTTTCCCCGTTTGAACGCCTTTTCCTGGTGGGCCTACCTGCTCGGTGGAATCTTCATCTACTCCTCAATGTTCCTGGGCGGCATGCCCAACGGCGGATGGTTCGGCTACGCACCGAACACCTCGATTACTTTTTCACCTGGCCACAACATTGATTTCTGGGTGTTCGGCCTGCAGATCCTCGGTATTGGATCAACGGTTTCTGCGGTGAACTTCATCGTGACGGTCATCAACATGCGTGCCCCAGGAATGTCGCTCATGCGCATGCCAGTGTTTGCTTGGATGACCTTCGTGGCTTCTTTCCTCATGCTCTTCGCCATGCCCATCATCACCGTGGCCCTGGTGCTGCTGAACTTCGACCGAACCTTCGGAGCGAACTTCTTCAACCCTGGTGCCGGTGGCGATCCCGTCCTTTGGCAACACCTCTTCTGGCTGTTTGGCCACCCCGAGGTCTACATTCTGATTTTGCCGGCCATGGGCATCGTCTCCGAAGTCCTACCGACCTTTGCTCGCAAGCCACTCTTCGGTTACCCCGTTGTGGTGTTCTCCGGTATCGCTATTGGGTTCATGGGCTGGGGCGTTTGGGCCCACCATATGTTCGCTGTCGGTCTTGGACCGGTTGCCGTCTCCGCGTTTGGGGTGTCGACGATGTTCATTGCCGTACCTACCGGCGTGAAGATTTTCAACTGGACGGCAACGCTTTGGGGCGGCGCGATTCGCTTCACCGTGGCCATGATGTTCTCCGTTGGCTTCATCACTACGTTCGTAATTGGTGGTCTGTCCGGAGTTACGCACTCACTGGTTGCCTCCGATACGCAGCAGACAGACACGTACTACATCGTTGCTCACTTCCATTACGTGCTCTTCGGCGGGGCACTTATGGGCTTGTTCGCTGGGTTTTATTACTGGTGGCCGAAGATTTTTGGAAAGATGCTCAACGAGAAAATCGGCACCGTGCACTTTGCGTTGATGCTTATTGGTATGCATCTCACGTTCTTCCCCATGCACATTGTTGGGTTGGCGGGACAACCACGTCGTATGTACCGCTACGACAAAGGCATGGGCTTCGACTTCTGGAACCTGGTTGAGACCATCGGGGCGTTTATCATCGCCGTGTCACTTCTGGTGTTCTTCTACAACATTGTGTGGACGGCCAAGAAGGCACCAATTGCTGCTCGCGATCCGTGGGATGCCCGAACCATTGAGTGGATGACCGATAGCCCTCCAAAACCTTGGAACTTCGATCACATCCCAACCGTGCACACCGTTGATGAGTTTTGGCACCGCAAGTACGCCGAAGCCGAAGATGGAACGATGGTTCGTGTCGCCACGGCTGAACAAGTATTAGCTGGCGAATACGTTGACCCTGCCACCATCCATATGCCTTCGCCATCATTCTGGCCACTAGTTGCCTGCCTCGGCCTTCCTATCATTGGCTACGGCATGATCTTCCGTGCTTGGCCCCTTGCTGGTTTCGGTGCATTCGTGCTGATTTCCGGCCTGTTCGCCTGGTCCCTCGAGCCAAGCTCAGCCCCGCACGAAGATCATCACGACGATCACGACGACCACCACAACGACCACGAAGTGCTGCCTGGCGCTGCGGCCATGGGCGCCTTGAACGCTGGAAACTGAGTATCACAATGACTGCTGTAACTCTTGATGCTCACGGCGTTGTCGCCGGGGCAGCTGAACACTCAAATCACTCCGATCAGTCTGATCATGGACACGAAGCCCACGCCACTTCAACAGGCGTAAGCAATGAAAAAGTGGCCATGTGGGTGTTCCTGGGTTCGGAATGCTTGCTGTTTGGCGCCCTGATCGCTACGTACCTGGTCTACAAGGGCCGCAGTGTGAACGGTCCGTATCCCAAAGATGTCTTTGATATCGGCTTTACCTCGGGTACGTCGTTTGTGCTTTTGATGAGTTCGCTTACCATGGTGCTTGCCCACTCGGCACTGCGCCGTGGCGATCATCGTCGTCTGCGGATCTGGTTGATGTCCACCGTTGCCCTCGGCAGCATTTTTATTGCCGGGCAGATTTATGAGTTCACAGCTTTCGTTAAAGAAGGCTTGAACCTTTCCACCAACCTCTTCGGGTCAAGCTTCTTTGTGCTGACGGGCTTCCACGGCGTTCACGTAACCGTTGGCATTTTGATGCTTGCGGCTTTGGCCAATTTGTCCCGCAAAGGAAAGCTGCCAGCGGCACGTCACGAAGTTGTGGAAATCGTTGGACTGTATTGGCACTTTGTTGACGTGGTGTGGATTGTTATCTTCACCGTTATCTATCTGATTCCGTAACGTGTGTTCTAGCTCCATCGACTTCGGTGGGTCCGAGAAACACCACACACACGTACTAAACCTGCTTCACCATCTCTGCAAGGAATTCTTATGAGTACTGCTCCCTATCCCACGGAAGCCGAATACACGGGCCCCATGTTCGACGAGCACGATAAGCAGTATCTCAAGGTCTTCGCAGGCCTGGTTGCCCTCACAGCACTTGAGGTGTACCTCTCGTACTCGCCGCTGAAGGATGCAAAGGCCGGTTTGGCCCTTCCGTTGATGGGACTTGCCTTGATCAAGTTCATCATCGTGGCGGGGTTCTTTATGCACTTGAAATTCGATACGCCTCTGTTGCGTCGTCTCTTTATCGTGGGTGGCGTGTTGGCCTCTTTTTGCTACATCATGGTTCTGGGTGCCATGGGTCGCTTCAGCGGAACTTCGCTGTATGCGGCCTTTGGAATCTACGCGGCGTTCGCCGCCGTCATGCTTGGCGTTTGGGTCTTTCGTGGCAACGGTGACGAAACTGTTGAGGGTGTAGAAGACTCACACGCTCCTCACGCTCCCGCTGCACACTGATCGTGCCCCGTGTCTAGCAAGTTTGCTCTTCGCTCCATCGGGAAGTTGTCGTAGTACTGCGTTCCGCGTCAAGCTTTAGGGACCGGTAATCACCTCTCACGTCTGATGTTGAGGTCCAGCGGATTCTTGTCAGGAAAACCATGTACGCATTGCTTGTTGG
>JAYTWN010000460.1:0-4037 GCA_043743435.1 Acidimicrobiia bacterium | reverse complement strand
GGAAAAATGGCCAAACCTTCTGCGCCGCACTGCTCTTTTTTGGCTTTCCGTTCGTCACCTCCGCCATGGCCCAGGGCACCGTTTCTCTACCGATCACGCTGTGCCTCGCGGTGGTGATCCGCTGGGACATCGAACGCCGCACAACAACATTGAAGGGAGCACTTCTGCCTGGCCTTTGTCTGAGCCTCATCAGTATGAAGCCGCAGTATTTGGTTCTCGTCGGAATCTATCTCCTGGTTCGGCGGGAGTGGAGGGTGCTTGGAATTGGCGTGAGCGCAACCATTGCTTGGTTTGGCGCATCGGTTGCCACAATGGGCCTTGAACCCTGGCTTCGCTACCCACGTTACCTACAGGTCTTCACCCAACAACTCGACAACTTCGATGCCAATGATCCAACCTATCGGTGGGTCGCCGAGCAAATGATCAATGCCCGAGGCGTACTAATAAGCGTACTTGGCTTCTCGCAAGCTGGTTTGATCAACACGTTGAGCACCGTCTTGTTACTTCTCGCGGCCCTGGCGACAGCAGCCCTGGGGCGCAGAACGTATCGAGGCTTGTTGAGTGCAAACAATGCTTGGTGTTTCGTGATGCTCTTGATGGCTTGCACCTCAGGCCATGCCAACCCAACCGATGGTGTCGTGTTGATCATTCCCGCCATCTTGGGCTGGACGGTTATGCAATCATCGTCACGCCGCCGTTCAGTTGCGTGGACCATCCCTGCGCTGGGCGCTGCCGGAACGGTTGTTTCATACTCCACACTTGGAACCCAGCACCAGGGCAGCTTCCCGGTCCTCGGAACCATGATCATCGCCATTACTTGCACCGCATTGTTTGTGGGTAGAACTCGCACACCCTTCAGCTGCCAAAGGTCGCTTCGATCGGCATAGTGCCAGCGCTTCGCGGGATTCGAATGCAACTGCGCGCAAACTGAATCTCCGTTCAAGATTGTTGTACAGCATGCCGATAAAGCAGTTATGAAGCTCTCTGCGATCGAACCACTCGATAGTTCACCGCAACCTTCAAACGTTCTCGTAACGCCAGTTCTTCGCTCCACGTCCTCAACACGCCATCGGCAGAGCTTCTCATTCAAGGTGTTGTCGATGATGCAGTTACTAACCGCTTCGATTTTTGGCGCCTTGTGGCTCACCATGGGTAAAGCGGTGCAACGCACTACGGATTTTCCGGCGTTTCTCGCTGGGTGGAATCTGCTGATTAATGGTCACGCCGATCAGCTCTATGACCTTGGCGCACAGAAGCTCGCGCAGCAGCAACTTATTGGCGGGACTTTCGCCAATGGCGTTCTCCCATTCGTAAATCCGCCCTATGCGGCAACGCTCTTTGGCGCACTCGGTCGACTATCGCTTGGCGCTGGATATTGGGTTTGGGCAGTCATAAACGTTGTGCTCCTGTGCGTCCTGTTTTTCCTCCTAAAAAAGATTGTGAACTTAGCAACTCAGCAGTGGCGCGGCTTCGCGTTATGGGCCGTTGCTGCAGCACCGGTTTGGTCAGCACTAATGGGCGGAACATTCTCACTGTGGGTTTGCGTCGGCCTCGCTGGGTTTACCTTAGCGATGCAAGAGCAGCGCGAGCTCGCAGCTGGCGTGTGGCTTGGGCTGGTCGCTTTGAAGCCCCAATACCTCCCGGCCATTTTTGTTTTGCTCGTTGCCCGAAGATCGTGGCGAGCACTTGGCGGATTTGGCGGTGCGACGGCCGCATTATTGGCTGTTTCGTTGCCTTGGGTTGGTGTCGACGGGTACCGCAAGTTTTTTTCGCTTTTGGCAAGTTTCAGCAGTGAAGGAGCGAAGTACAGTGCACACTCCGAGTTGATGTGGAATGTTCGCGGACTTCTTACCCGATTGATTGAACGGGGGTCCTTAAGCGCCGCAGATAGCAACTCCTGGCTGACGCTGAAACACGATGCGTTAACCAGCCGAATTTCGTTGGCCCTTTTTGCCTGCGGGTTGCTCGCCGTATTTTTGGCCAGACATTTTTCATTGCAAATCCATATCGCGCTGATGATTTGCGTCATGGTGATCTTGAGCCCACACGGCCACGTTCATGACACGATTCTTATGCTCGTCGCCGTTGGCTTGGCTTGGTCGGTAGCCAACGAATCCGGTGCTTTGAGTGCTCAATGTCAGTTATTTATCGCTCTAAGCACGATCACCCTGTCGCTCGCCTTCTTCAGCTCCCGCCAATCCCTCTCGCTCCTCGGCTTGGCGACCTACTGCGGATTTGCCTTCTGGATTTGGACGCTGCGCGGAAATCTTGATCGATTACGAGTTTCCAATCCCCACAGTCCTTTGCTCACGAACGACCAAAAGGATTCGTCGTTAGACGCTATGGAGATTGTTCGGTGAAAACACTGAGACCTGGTTCGGAGCTGATCAAAATCGATGTTTCGACTGAGGAATCAACGCTTCGCTATTCGAAAAATCACGCAAGGCCAAAGCTCCTCTCACCTCACGGAAAAACCGTCGCCCTTTGGGGCACAGCAGTCTTAGTACTGGTCGTCCGCTTGGTCGCTTGTTTGCAAAATCCAGCGACGGCACTTGACCTCGAGCGCATGTTGTACTGGGGGCTTGCAATGAACCAGCATGGGATCAGCGCAGCTTCGGTGCCTCTCAAACATTGGGGTGTTCCGAGCGGTGTGGCTTGGCGAGATCTGCCTGCCAACTACCCGGTGATTGGGCTGATGTTCTTTCGTGCAGTCGCAGGAATCATTCCAACCGTAACTTTTGGCAAGCTGGTCCTGACAGGAATCGAAGCACTCAACGCATTGCTTGTTGCTCGGGTGGCAAGAAGTAGGGCGATCGGATTTCTTTACTGGGCGAGCCCTCTCTCGATCTTTTGGGTTTCTGGAGAAGGACAGTTCGAGCCGCTACAAAATCTGTTCGTCTTGGCTGGAATGGTGCTGGTGGTTCCGGCTCCACTGGTGGCGGGATTTTCCTTCGCTCTGGCTATCCAAGCGAAGGTCACCTCAGCAATTGTGGTGGTCTTTTTGTTGTTGCGATCATTTAGGCGAAACCGCAAGGAGGTTTCGAAACTGATAGTAGGAATGCTTCTCGGGTTCACCTTCACCGCTTGGGCGCAGACCGTGATTCCTCTGACCCAACAAATAGTCCGCTACAGCGGAATGTCGAACGTTTCGAACTTTGGATTCAACCCTTTCGCATCGACGAACCCCACGGCCGTTTGGAGATCGCTTGCTTCAGCAGCGCTCGTCGGACTTTGCGCCTACGGGGCTATCAAAACGAAGACCTATGCTGCGTGGCTTCCGATCATCGGTTTCTTGCTCTTCGTAAAACTACGACAGAACATTCAACCGTGGTACCTGCTGATAGTTCCAATGTTGGCGCTCCTACTCCCAAATGTTTGGAGTCGAAGGACGCAAACAGTTAGCGGTTTCATTGACCTGGTTGCATTGATCGGGATTGCGGTATTCCTTTCCTCCGCGTTCGCTATCGGCGATGGAACTCAACGTTCAAGAAGAAGACTTCAACTTGGGTCCTCAGACAGCGTTCAAACCCTTTTGAAAAGTTCCCAGGGGTCCAACGGAACTAGGCAATCGGTCCGTGCATCCCAGGAACCCTGGACGAAGCCGGGCGAAACGCTCTGCTACAGGGCGACACCTAGGAGCATGGCGGCTTCGGAGACGCCTTCGCCTCGGGCTGCTGCGGCGTCGATAGCGATCACGGCTGCTGGAGTATCGAGGTCGTTGTCGAGATGCGCACGCACTTCGTGGAGGCCGCCGGGGCCTTCGCCAGCTTTACGCCAAGCCGATAGTCGAGTCGCAGCGTCCACGAGCAAATCGTCGGAGTATTCCCAACCGTCCCGGTAGTGATGCTGTACTACGGCCAAACGGATCACCATGGGCTCCACGCCTTCTCGAACAAGATCGGAAACATAGCGAAGGTTGCCGAGTGATTTCGACATTTTGATGCCGCCGAGTTTCACGTAAGCCTGGTGCATCCAGTGTCGGGCCAACGGCTGTCCGGTCGCGGCTTCTGACTGTGCCGCCTCGCATTCATGGTGAG
>JAYTWN010000459.1:0-5686 GCA_043743435.1 Acidimicrobiia bacterium | reverse complement strand
GGACCAGGAGAGAGGTTTTACTTCAGTTCGGCGACAGCGCCAGCCTCAACGAGAGCTGAAACAGCCTTGTTGCCATCGTCCTTGGAAACCTTCTCAAGGATCTTTGAAGGAGCTGCGTCTACAAGGTCTTTTGCTTCCTTGAGACCAAGCTTGGTGAGCTCACGAACAACCTTGATAACGCCAATCTTCTGGGCGCCAGCTTCCTTGAGCATGACGTCAAATTCGTCCTGCTCTTCGGCTGCGGGAGCAGCTTCACCGGCTGGAGCTGCTGCCATCATCATGGCTGGAGCTGCTGCGGTTACGTCAAACTTCTCTTCGAAAGCCTTCTTGAGGTCAACGAGTTCGAGAACGGTCATGCCAGCGATGCTGTCGAGGATTTCTTGCACGGATGCCATATTCGTGCCTTTCTATGCGGCCAACCCATCGAGGGCTGGCAAGGATTTTGGATAAAGGGCGGCGCTCATGCGCCTAGAAAAACTGTGCTCAAGACTTCAGGAAGAAGTACCTAAGCGGATCAAACAAACCCGGTGAGCGAAACGTTGAAACGCCAACACACCGAACGAACTTATGCAGCGACCGGCTCGCCACCCTGCTTGTCGATAAGCGCCTGAACGGCGTATGCGATGTCGCGGGGAGGTGCAGCCAAAAGGTTGGCGAACTGCGAAAGTGGTGCTGCGAACAGACCAGCAATTTCGGCAAGAACTTGCTTCTTTGGCGGCATATCGGCGAGAGCTGCGGTTTGTTTCGCATCAAGCACCGCTGTTCCTAAAAGTCCGCCTTTGACGATCAACTTGTTGTTCGTCTTAGCGAAATCCTTCAACGCCTTTGCGGCTTCAACGGCATCGCCCTTAACAAAAGCGACGGCAGTTGGGCCCTTCAGCAAATCGTCGAGACCGACAAGCCCAATTTGCTGGGCCGCCTTTACGACGAGGGTGTTCTTGAAAACGCGGTACTCTGCGCCATTGGCGGCGAGTGTGCGGCGCAATGTGCTCATGTTGGCAACGCTCATACCGCGGTACTCGGTGAGCAGTGCAGCATCAGAACCTTGCAACAGTTCAGCAATTTCGGTCACGGTAGCGACCTTTTCTGGACGGGGATTCTCCATGTGTTTCCTCCTCTCAAATCATGTGTTGTGGCGTTTTAGGCCGGGTTTTCGAACGGTACATCTGGTGATGCGTGGTGATGCAAAGCGCAGTGAACAACGGCCAAGACAAACGACCCAAACCCGCAAGGGGAACCGGCAAGACAAACCGGGCCAAACAAAGCAGGAAATAAAAATGGCGTCCGGCATCTTTCGACGCACGAACGCCTAGCCGCGAAATTCCACGATTAGTTGCTCGCCTCGTCGGGAGACTCCTTCGTTGGAGTCCTTAGGTTGAACCTGTCAAGCGAGATTGCTCTCAAACGACTTTTCAACACCGGATGTCTTCAGCGCATTCAGTTGTAAGCACCACAAAAACAAAAATTAACCGCTCCGCTGCTGAGCTAGCTCAGGACACGAAACGAACCGGGAAATACTACTACAGCCAGCTCGGACCCTAAACCGTCGGTCCGTCGGCATGCGAGGCAGGTCATTCGAGTCCGGTCGATTGCCCCTTACGGACTGCGTTTTTGACTGCTCTCAGGTCAATGGAGTGCCGGGTGGCCCCTACAAGGGATCGTTCGCTGCCAGCTCGGCTGCCGTTGCCACCACCGGAATCTGTTGGGCGGTGTTTTGGGCGGTCTGCGCCGTCTGTTGCGTAACCTTTTGTGCGCGGGCCAGCTTGGCTTCCTTGGCGGCTAATCGTTGACGATCTTCGCGGGCCGCTGCGTTCACGGCATACCCAAAAATAATCGCCGGGGCTAAGAGGATCGAACCAATGGCCATGCTCCCCATGACGATGCTTGTGGCCAGGTTGGTGGGTTTATCGATCTTCGTCACCACAAAGGTCAAGATCGCCACCAGAAACAGCGAATACCCCACCCGTTTCGCGAGTTTGACGGCATGGTAAATCTTCACCCGCCGAATCAGCACAGGATCCGTCGTTCCCTCGGGCAACACAAATCGACTCACGATGCGCTCTCCAACTCTTCCGCCAAAACCGAACCTGTCGACGACGACGACGCACAAACGGCGGCACTCACCAAGCGGGCGACCTGATCGTCGGGAATGTTGTGTGCCCGCAACGCAAGAGATAGGGCATGAGTGGGCGTCACATCGTTTGGGCCAGCAGCTCCCCCGGTCACGTCGATCAGCACATCGGGATCGCCCGTCACCCGGAGCAAATCCAGCCGAGCCGACCATGCTGTGGGTCCCTCTGTCGACGAGAATGCACCCAATTCGGTGCTTGTCATTGCGGCAGCGTTCAGCGAGTCATCGGAACGAGCAACACCAGAATTGGCTACTGACACCAGACCGGTGAATCCCACAGGAACTTCACCTTTGGGAAGATGACGTCCGCGGTGCACGCCACGAACTCGTTTGCCACTTCGTCGACCGGTAAGGCCATTGGCGGTCACCGAGGCAAGGCCGAAGGCAAACAGCAAATCGCCCGGTGAAACCACGGTTTTGAGCACACGAATCGGGATGACATCACCTAAGAACTTGAGCTGATCACCTGGACGTTCGGGGTGTTTCGTTGCAGTCGTGGTGGCCACGTCGGTGTAATTGACGGCTGTGACCCCAGCATTGTGCAGGGCCGTTATCGAATAAGGGGTGCCGTGGTTGTTTGCGCACACTACAAAGTTGGCGAGAGCCCCGATGGCAAGTAGCCACATTCCCGGCATATGAACGGCGTTGATGACCGAAAACGCCACGAGTGCTGCCAAACCCGCCAGATACAGGCCGAATCCCACGTTTTGACCGGTCGCTCCACCGATGCGGTTGACCAGTGGATCGGCAAGCGTCATTCCGGCCAGCCACACCAAAACCAAGGCCGAGTACCGCATGGGGATGTCGGCCAAATTGGAAAACCGGCCGCGGCTAATTAGGCCCGACACAACACCAGCGAACAAGGCAAACCCAGCAAGAACCATCGCCAGCAAGGGTACTTGGAACCACGCCCTTCCCGCAGCCGCTCCACGCCGGGCTTTGCTCTGTGTCTGGTTCGGGTGTCTGCGTGTCCGCTACGCTCCCTACGAGCGACGAGAAACCGTCAAGTAGACGACACAAAATTGATCAACGAGGGAACCATGGCTGATGTTCGTGCAGAAATGACCGCAAACGTTTGGCAAGTACCGGCCGAGGTTGGTCAAGTGGTGGCCGAAGGCGACGTGTTGGTCATCCTGGAATCCATGAAAATGGAAATCCCCGTCGAGGCACCCAAGGCCGGAACCGTGACCGAAGTGCGCGTAAAGCCCGAAGACACCGTGCAAGAAAATGACATCCTCGTCGTCATCTCGTAAAATCCCAGCCGGGAACCCATAACGGGGAGCAAGGGCGGGAGCAAGAACTGCTTGTGTAGCGAATGTTGCAGACCGACAAAGCGGTTGGCCAATCGGGGAGGGCTTAAAACCGTTGCGTCAAACCGATAGGTCAAGCCATTGCGTCAAACCGTTGTCTATGCCGACGGGGATGTGCCAGTCGGGGCGATAGTGAGCGTTGGCGGCTCCGATCGGCCTGGGGAAGAGGCGCCCGCCACAGTTGTCCCAACGTAGTTTGAGCCGAGCGACTTGGCCGAAGCCGAATGCTCACTACGGAGTTCTTGCGCTCGTTGGCTTCGGATGCTGCCGGTCGCGGCGCGTAACTTGAAGAGGTTTTTGAAGAACGTCGTGCAGTCGTTCAGGGTCAACTTCGACATACCCGAATAACGCGGACGGAACACAATCGGCGTTTCACCAATCCGAAATCCATGAGCATGGGCCAAGGCAATGAAGGAGCTGAAGAAGGCGTACCCCGTCACGTTCAGATGCTCGGGGCTAAATTTGCGGGCCACTTCAGCTCGAATCACTCGGAAACTCGTCGTCGCATCTTGCACGCCACGGGTGCCGGTGATGATCTGAAACAGCTGATTCCCGCCGCGGGAAAGCAGCGATCGCATCGCGGTAGTTCCGGGCGACGAGCCACCGAGAGTCCACCGGGAACCAATCATGATGTCGACATCGTTGGCCAGGTAGGCGCGCACCAGGTCTGGCATTTGCCGGGCGTCGTGTTGACCGTCGGCATCGAGGGTGACGAAGAAATCGGGGGCGTCGAGCAGACCGTGGGCGAATCCACGCAGTACCGCTTGACCGAGGCCAGCCTTGTTACCGCTCAGGATTTCCAAGTCAATACCGAGCCGGGCACTTTCGGATTTGGCGATGTCGGCGGTTTGATCCGGGGACTTATCGTCAACCAGAAGGACCTTACAGACCACATTGGATTTCGCCAGTTTTTCCACCGCTTCAGCCACTTCAGCCAGCACAAACGGAATGGAGCCAGCCTCGTTATAGGTGGCCATCATGATCGTGCACTTCAGCGCACGGCGCGGAGCAGTTGGGTTCATTGAAGACATGTGCGATTTCCTCACCTTGGCGTCATCGGCACCGTGTTGGAGCGACTGAAGTCTTGCTCAGTCCACCGTGACGGTTGTTCTTGGTTCTCGTCGAGGCCGAACTACTTGCAAGGACTCTCTTAACGCTGACGGGCCCCATCGCCGCTTCGCTTCGAGCCCCACCAGTGAGCCCTTTTTACCGACCGGCAAGCCGGATCGGGGACTCCGAGAGCGAGGTTTGCGCCATTAAGGGCACTTTTTTCACTGGCCCAGTGAAGAAAGTGCCACTAATGGCGAAGCGCGTAGGGGGAAAATTAGAAAATGGAGTATCCGCCGTCGATCAGGTGGACTTCGCCGGTATGCCAACGGGTGGTCGGGGATGCCAGGTAGGTGGCGATGGGGCCAAAGTCGGCCGGTGTACCCCAGCGACGGAATGGCATCCGAGGCATAACTGCGTCGGCGAATCGGTCAACGGCGAACAGTTTTTCGGTCATGTCCGTTTCGACCCACCCGGGCAGAATGGCGTTCGAGGAGATGCCGTATCGGGCGAATTCGATGGCACAGGCGCGCATCATGGCGATCACTCCGCCTTTGGTCGCGGCATAGTGCTGACCTCGGGCTTGGCCTTGGATAGCGGCGAGCGAAGCCGTCACCACCAGGGCGCCTCCCCCGCCTCGGGCCACCATATGCCGCGCCGCGCCGCGCAGGGTATAGAAAACGCCGTCGAGGTTGACCCGGGTAACTCGGTGCCATTCTTCCGACGTCATTTCCAGGAACGACGAGCCATTGCCGCTGATGCCGGAGTTGGCGAAACACGAATCGATCCGCCCGAATCGTTCCAGGGTGGCCGCAAATGCCGCTTCGACCTGGGCTTCGTCGCCGACGTCGCAAATGAAAGAATCGGCGTCGACCCCAAGGCTACGGATTTGCTCGACCGCTTTGGCGTTCTTGTCGGCATTCGTACCCCAAACCGCGATGGCGGAGCCTGATTTGGCCAGGCCAGCCGCCATGCCCAACCCAATCCCGCTGTTACCGCCGGTAATCAAGGCCACCTGCCCGCTGAGGTCAAAGGGGTTCGTGGACCCTGGCTGCGGTGCGGGCTGCGAGCCTTCTTGCGCCGAAGACGGGGGCCGCAACGAATCACCATATGAGGCTGATTCGGCGCTTATTTGGGGCGAAGTCCCGGCGCTGGTTCCAGTTGGGTTTGAAGGGCTCATGTAACGACGGTATACCGA
>JAYTWN010000458.1:0-5531 GCA_043743435.1 Acidimicrobiia bacterium | reverse complement strand
CGTTGGTGGCACGAAAACGATCGGGGATGCAGACACTTGGAGCGCTGGAACCAATCGAAGGAACGAAGTCCTGGCCGCCACGGCTTCGGGTTCCGCGCTCGGTGCCACGAGATCTTCGTTCACGTCGAAGCCGTCAACATGTTCTGGTTCCGCACCGAATGTCGAGCTAGCGCGCGGAAGTGATTCGACACTTGAGAATGACTGGGGCAAGCCGTCAACCGACGTGGTCGACAGCCCGATCGAATGATCGGAGTAGTCCATGATGAAAAGCTCCCTCGGGGCGAGGAGTTGTTGGGGAAGTGGTGTTTGTGCTGCCTTGTTGCTTTTACTGCTCTTTGCGTTGTACTTCGGTGTTGCTTTGTCGACCGGTGCTAGGAATTCCCGAAGGATTGCCGACGAAATGATTGACGTTCAGTCTTGTCGAAGTGGCAGTTGTCGCGCCGGATTTGCCGGAATCTTTTCGCTCATTTCGTCTCTTTCTATCGGAAAAAACAGGGGCAGCACGGGAAGCACAGGGTCAAATCCCAGGGTTTGTACTTCTGGATGAAGCACGATTCTATACTGGGCATACACCGATGATCGTAGATGAACGATAAGCGCCCATACATCGCCAGATCGTCCGTCGGGGTCGGCCTGAATGAAGTTGGCATGTTTCTCCGAAACCGAAGCTGTGGCCGTTGGGCCTAGCCGGAAACCGCGCAGCCCGAGGTCATCGATTAACTTGCCCGCAGATTGATTTGGTGGGTTGGTAAACACGGAGCCGCAATTGGCGCCACCGGGCTGGTTCGCCCGTCGCCAGCGGACGATCTCCGTCAGTTCTGCATCAAGGGCCAAGGGGTCACCGGCGGTGCAAGCGAACGTAGCTGACACGACCAGTTCGCTTCGCCCTATTGAGCTGCTTCGATACCCCAGGGCTAGTGCGCTTGGGCTTGCAATCCGGGTCCGGTCCCCCGGCTTGGCCGAAAGGTCAAAGATGGTTACCGATTGTAGGTTCGCGGCGACATCGGAACCGTGGCCGCCGGCGTTCATCCTGACCGCCCCTCCTACCGATCCGGGAACCCCAACCATCCAGCCCAATCCTTCGCTTCCGGCGGCAGCGCATTTGCGGGCCAAAACAGGGAGTTTGACTCCGCCTCCAGCGCATACTTCAAACTCACTGTGAGCTCCGATCGTTTGGCTGCTGAGGCGAGACTCGATGGTGATGTACGTGAAGTCCCCACCTAAATGGATCGCCACGCCGGGGAACCCACTGTCTCCGATCAGCAAATTTGAGCCTTGACCAATCACCACGACGGGGATCTCGCAACCGAAACGGGCCAACGAATCCGCCATCACGTCGGCCAGGGCTTCTAGGTCCTCAACGTTGCGCGCTCGCAGGAACACTCGTGCCGGGCCACCGAGTCGAAACGTGGTGAAACCCGAAAGGGCTACGTGTCGTTCGACGCAATCACCGAGCCGAGCGGTGAGTTCGCGGTCCACGAAGCCCATGGCCTCGACGAGTTTCACGTCGATGGGTTCCTCGCCAGCATGACGGGGTTCGATACCGTGGGCCATAGTTACGCCGCACCCGGAAGTTGCGCCCAAGGACTGCTGAGCATCTCATCGGGCAGTGTGGTGAGATCGCCGGCGTTCATGGTCAAACAAAGATCGCCAGAACGCAGCAGTTCAATCAGAAGCCCTACCAATTTCGCTCGGGTTTCGACATAGTACGTAGGCTTACCTTCTCTCTTCGCAACTACGGCATCAAAAACGGTTCGACCGGAAATTCCTTCGATAGGCGCTTGGCCTGCCGAGTACAACTCGGTGATGATCACGATATCGGCTCCAGAAAATGATGGACCAAAATCGGTGCCAACGTCTCGAATCCGGGTGAAACGGTGAGGTTGAAACACGGCGATAACGCGTTCCCAACTTTGCGGTCCTCGTCCACGATCTACCGCAGTCACGTTGGTGGCAACTTCTGCGGGCAGGTGGGCGTAGTCATCAACGAATCGAACCCCTCTCGCCATCCCGCGTTGTTCTAAACGTCGTCCCACTCCCTCGAATCCGGCGAGCGCAGCGATAGTGACCTGCGGTTCAATACCGAGTTCGGTGGCCATGGCAAACACGGCAGTGGCATTGCGGACCACGTGGTCGCCGGGGAACCGAACCGAAAGTTCACATACGTTCCCATCAGGCATGGTTACGGTGAATCGATTGCCGCTCGCTTGCGTTGCGATGCGGGCAATTCGATAGTTCGCCCCCTCAGAGGTTCCATAGGTGGTGATGGCGAGCGGGGCAACCCGGCCAATCATGTCGCGAACTCCGGGGTCGTCAACACAGGCAATTCTGGGGCCGGTTGCTTGTCGAGCAAAGGTGTCAAAGGCACTTTCTAAGTTGGCCATCGATCCGTGAAAGTCGAGGTGGTCCGCTTCGATGTTGGTGACGATAACGGCTTCGGCGCCGAAACAAAGGAACGAACTGTCGCTCTCATCCGCTTCAACACTCAACCATTCGCTGTCAGCCCAACGAACGCCGGTCGCCAGTTCCGTGATTTGTCCGCCCACGATGAACGACGGGTTCCATTGCGCGACCATCAAGACGACGGCTGCCATGCCACTTGTCGTGGTCTTACCGTGGGTTCCTGAGACAGCCAACGTTCGCCGTTGTGCGCCGAATGCCGTCATCATCTCGTTTCGGGTAGCAATGGGAATTCCCAACGCGCGGGCCGCATCGTACTCAACATTGCCAGGTTTGACTGCCGTGGAAATCACTACCAAATCGGCACCGTTCACCGCGCCAGCATCGTGGCCGACGGCGATGGAACATCCTTGGTCTCGGAGCTTGGTGAGTATGGTGCTGTCGGCCTGGTCGCTGCCGCTAACTGTGTTTCCGCTGACCACCAAAATGTGGGCGATTGCGCTCATGGCCGCGCCACCAATGGCAACGATATGGATGCGTTGTGGCCGGGAGAGATCAGGAACCATGGCGACGAACTACTCGAATCTTGTGTGTACGTAGTTTCTTGCGCTACGTAAGGGGACTGGCATGAGTGATGGAGCTGGCCTACGAGATGGAACTTGCAGACGAGGTGGAACTGGGATGACCAGAATGCCTGAACGTTGATCTGTCCACAGAGGAACTACCGAGGTCTACTGGCGAAGCGATCGAGCAGGGCAACAATGGATGCAGCGGCATGGGGGCGAGCACGACGCAGTTGCGCATCAGCCATGGCCCGATGGACTAGCTCATCGTTCAAGATGCGCGAAAGTTCTTGCCCGAGTCGTTCTGCGGTGCAGTCTCGATCGGCAACACAGACTGCTCCCCCGTCGGCGACCACACCTTGAGCGTTCGCGGTTTGGTGATCTTCAGCGGCACTGGGCAGTGGCACCAAAATGGCCGGCACCCCAGCGACCGCAAGATCGGCAATGGAGGTTCCGCCTGCTCGGCACACAAACACTTCGGCAGCGGCGTAGACCAGGTCCATGCGATCTTCGTAGCGAATCTGATGATAGGTAAGTACCCGGCTAGGTACTCGCTCGTTCCAGGCGTTCAGCCACTGTCGCGCTGCCTCAAAATCACGGTCACCAATAACGTGGTGAACGCTCAGTGACCGGTCTGCCCAGGCTTCGACGAGCGCGAACACGGCTTCGTTTATCCGACGAGCACCTAACGACCCACCAAAGACCGCAAATAAGTGTTGATCAATGGGGTAACCAAGATCCCGCCGAGCCTGTTGCTGGCGAACCTCTCGATCGGTGCGCCCGGCAACTCTGTGTTCGGACGAAGATGCCACATCAATGCTTGGGTCATCGAATAGCGCCAGGACTTCAGGTCGGACGGGGTTGCCTACCAATTCAGCGTTCGCTAAGCCGGTGCCGTCGAACTGCACGGCCGTGGCTTTGGCGTATCCGGCGAAGGCGGCGATGGCCTTTCCCGCTCGAGCGTTGGACTCGGCTTGGACCAAAGGAATGCGCAGGAGCCTGGCCGCAAACGCACACGGGGTAGAGGCGTACCCACCAACAGAAAAAACTACGGCCGGACGCTTGCGAGCTAGAAGGACCACGGCCCGAATCGCTCCCGAAACCAGACCCACCAAAGCGCCGACATTGTCGAGCGTCGGCTTACGTTGAATGCCACGCCCGCTGAGCAGCGTGATGGGAAATCCTGCTTCACTCACCAACCGGCCTTCGAGACCACGTTTACTCCCAACAAAGACTATGTCGTGTGCGGGCGTGCCGCTTGACCGTAACGCATTGGCAATCGCTAACGCCGGCAGCACATGCCCAGCGGTTCCTCCTCCAGCGATCACGATCCAAGGGCTCTTTGACATGTCCACCATTCTGGTCGTTACAAGCGATGCGGAGCGATCAACGTTGCAACATGGCCAGATTCGGCCAATATTTGGACGGTTAACGAACGGTGGCACTTTGCAGCGAGGGAGCTTTGCGGGGAGCCTCGCCGAAGCGCACCACTCGACGGGTATGGCGGGCAATGTTGATCAACACCCCAGCGGCTGCCATCAAAATCACAAACGAGGAGCCACCCTTGGAGATGAACGGCAGAGGAACCCCGGTAACTGGCATGGTGCCAATAACGGCACCCATATTGATAACCGCCTGGCTAACAATCCATGTGGTGATGCCCACAGCTAACAGAGAAGCAAAACGATCATCAGTACGACGCGCAATATGGCTTCCGCACAGCGCAATCAAAAGGAAACTGCTCATCACCAACAACGCGCCGACCATGCCGATTTCTTCACCGATGATGGCAAAAATAAAGTCGGTATAGGAGTTGGGCAGGAAGCCCCATTTGGCTCGGCTGGCCCCCACACCTACGCCAGTGAAATGACCGGAGGCGAATCCCATTTTGGACTGCATCACGTGATAGCCAATGCCGTCGGGGTCCTTGTCGGGATGCATGAAAGCCAGTAGCCGATCACGACGGTACGGTTCAACAATGGCCAAAAACGTGGTGGCTGCTAAGGCAATCGCCCCGTAACGGAGCAGCACTCGGCCGGGCAGTCCCGTAGCCACAATCATTGATGCCAGGATGGCTACCAAAATCATGGCGGTGCCCATGTCCGGCTGCAAAAAGATAGGTGCGATTACTAATACCAGCACCACAAGAATTTGGTTTCGGATCTTGCGTTGCTCGTCGCTATGGCCTTCAATTTCTGCCAGACCAACAGCCAAGGTTGCCGCCAACCCGAGCTTCATGACTTCTGACGGTTGGAAGGCCAGGGCTTCAGGACCAATCCATCGGGTCGAGCCGTTCTTTGAAATGCCCAGGCTGGTGAACGTGGCGACAACCCCAAGAAGGGATCCACCCAGCAGCAGCGGACCAGCTACGCGCCACGTTCGATACGGCAGAAGCATGGTGGTGATGAAACACACCAAACCCATTGCTACGAAAAGGACTTGCTTTTCGAAGAGATGCCACGGATTACCCCAACGGTGCAGGGCATACACCGAGGATGAGGATGCGACGAAGACCAAACCCACGGTGGTGAGCAAAGCAACCAGACCAACGAGTCCAAGCGAGAGCGG